>CAMNDJ010000018.1 GCA_946535225.1 uncultured Lachnospiraceae bacterium | reverse complement strand
TGAAGTACAAGGAGATCGGATACAAGAGACTTGATTCGTTCTTCTACCAGAGATAGGCAGCAATCGACAGAATATACAAGCAATACAGACTGACAGTACATATAATACAAAAGCGGGTAGTTTTTTTGCGCCGGCACTTAGCCGGTGTCCCTCAAGCGGCTTAGTGCCGCTGCGCAAAAATCCTAGCGCAAGCGTGCCCGCGTTGTTTTATATGTACTGTCAGTGTTTATGTATCTGCAAGTGCTTAATTATATGATCGATATATTCTTTTGACACCGGAGACTCCGGTAATTCGAAATAGAGAGTATCTGAATCATAAGAGGTTCTGAAGACGGGGGTGTAGATCGGAGACCATTCCGGAAGGAAGGTTCCGGTCTTTTTTGTATAACAGTTTTCGGCTTTTGCACGGATGCGATGATCTTTGTCGACATACTGAGCTAAGGACTTGTGCACGGCCATATCTTCCAAGGGCAGATAATAGTAATCTTTCGGATCGTCATAGAAGAACCGAAGCTCCGAATTCAGAAGGGGAAGCTTTAAAGTTGCCGTGTTGCCCTTTGCGACTAAGTATATCCCTTGATCATTGATACACATGGATGTGGGAAGAGGAGAGTTAAGAACAAGTGAGATAATGATCTCTTCGGCTTCCTTACCGTTTGCTGCGATATATGAACCTCTCCTTGTATCAGTGATGTCAAATGCCCCGTTAAAAAGGTCCTCAAAAGCCAAGATCGGCAGGATCCTAAGCATTCCCAAAACATCATCATGATTGTGCTGATAGAGAAGGTCATACAGCTCATCCGAATGCGTCCTGCTGTATTCTGAATATACCGAAATGAGCTCTTTGCCTGAGTATATGTCTTCTCTGTCTACACCTAAGAACTTCTCTATGTCTTTCTGTTTACAGCCGCTAAGACCCAGGATATCCTTAAGTGCTCTGGCGTGTTTGTATATGTCGATACTGTCGTGTGCATCCATGCCGGGATCAAGCCCGTATGCCCTGCAACGTTTTGTGATGAAGGGAAGGTCGAACTTATCGCCGTTATAGTGGATCAGCGTATCATGCTCCCGTATTATCGATATCGTTTTATCTAGCAATTCCGCTTCTTCGGATGCATTCTCGGCCATTATGTTGGTAAAAGATATATCGCCGTCCTTAACTGAGACCGTGCTGATCATATATATAAAAGCGCGGTCCGGAGACAGTCCCGTAGTCTCGATGTCCAGGAAAAGAGAATCATCCGGTATTCCTTTGTATTCAAGATGAGAAATAAACGCCTGTTGCTTTCGTATTTTCATGCTCGCCTCATATGTCGTAAGATCGCTTCCCGTATGTAAGATAAGGCAATGCGACCATGAATAAGTATAGCATACAGGGTAGAATTTTACAGTAAAATAGAGTAGAATATACGGGAATACTTAATATGGAGGTATGTATGGCAAAACACACATTTACAGGAGGAATACATCCGTATGACGGCAAGGATCTGTCGAAGGATAAGCCCATCATGGACATTTATCCGGGCGATGAACTTGTCTTTCCCCTGTCTCAGCATATAGGTGCTCCGGCCACTGCCATCGTCGCCAAGGGCGATGAGGTGCTCAGAGGGCAGAGGATCGCAGAAGCGGCAGGTTTTGTGTCAGCACATGTATATTCCAGCGTTTCAGGCACCGTAACTGCCATTGAACCCAGACGTGTCGTGACCGGCGATATGGTCATGAGCATCGTTGTCAAGAACGACGGTCAGTACAGAGAAGTGGAATATGATGTCTATGATGAGATAGATGTCGACAATCTGACCAAGGAAGATATCATCAAGAGAATACAGGACGCCGGTATCGTCGGAATGGGCGGTGCGGGTTTCCCTACACATGTTAAGTTAAGTCCCAAGGAGCCGGACAAGATTGATTACATCATAGCCAACTGTGCGGAATGCGAGCCGTATCTGACAAGTGACTATCGAAGGATGATCGAACAGCCCGAGATGCTCATAGAGGGGCTTAAATGCGTCTTAAGGCTCTTTGATAATGCCAAGGGTATACTGGCAGTGGAAGACAACAAACCGGACTGTATCGAGCGATTAAAGGCCCTTACGAAGGATGAATCCCGGATACTTGTCAAGGCACTTAAGACCAAGTATCCTCAGGGATCTGAGAGACAGCTCATATTTGCGACCACGAAGCGAGCGATCAACAGCAGGATGCTTCCGGCAGATGCGGGATGCGTGGTCAATAACGTAGATACCCTCTGTGCCATATATAATGCGGTATGGAACGGCAAGCCGCTGATGGAGAGAATAGTGACCGTTACAGGTGATGCGATCGCCAATCCGCAGAATTACCGTGTATTTACGGGAATGAACTACAGAGATCTCATAGATGCGGCAGGAGGGTTCAAGGTTGAACCGGGTAAGGTCATCTCCGGCGGCCCGATGATGGGATTTGCCCTGTTTGATCTGGATGTGCCCACGACCAAGACGGCTTCGGCACTTCTTGCCCTTACCACGGATGAGGCTTCAAGATACGAGCCTACTGCGTGCATCAACTGTGGTATGTGCCTGGAGGTATGCCCCGGAAGAGTCATGCCCAAGGTCCTGGCGGAAGCGGCCGATCACGGTGATCTTGAGCGCTTCGAGAAGATGGGCGGAATGGAATGCTGCGAATGCGGTTGCTGCAGCTATATCTGTCCTGCCAAGAGGCATCTTACGCAATCCATCAAATCAGCACGCAAGATCGTGCTCGCTAACAGAAAGAAAGCAGGAAAGTGAGGGAAGGGATAATGAGCGATATGATGAATGTATCATCCAATCCGCATATCAGATCCAAGGTCACAACAGACAAGATCATGTTGTGCGTTGTCCTGGCACTTTTGCCTGCGGCAGGATTCGGTGTGTGGAATTTCGGCCTGTATGCCCTGTGGCAGATACTGCTCACGATAGCAGCCTGTGTGCTGGCTGAGGCCATATACGATCTTCTTATGAAGAAAAAAATGACCGTGACTGACTTCTCGGCAGTCGTAACGGGCTTATTACTCGCACTTAACATGCCTCCGGCAGCACCTTTATGGGTCGGACCTCTCGGAGGCGTATTCGCGATAATAATAGTCAAGATGCTGTTCGGAGGTTTGGGACAGAACTTTATGAACCCCGCTCTGGCAGCCAGATGTTTCTTAGTGATCTCGTTCCCGGCCATAATGACCAATTTTGACTGTGATGCATATTCGGGTGCGACACCTCTTGCTTCGCTTAAAGCGGGAGAGGTCGTGAATGTCTTCAATATGGTCATCGGAAGAACATCCGGGACCATTGGCGAGACTTCGATGATAGCCATAGTAGCCGGGGCTTGCTTCCTCATCATGCTTGGTATCATAGATCTTAAGATTCCGGCCAGTTATATAATCACGTTTATACTTTTCTACGGATTTTTCGGTGGCTACGGATTCGATCCGTACCGCTTATCTGCGCAACTTGCGGGCGGTGGCCTGATGCTCGGAGCCTTCTTTATGGCGACCGATTATGTGACCAGACCCGTGACCAAGAAGGGGCAGATAGTGTTCGGTATCATATTGGGACTCCTCACGGGGATATTCAGAGTGTTCGGTGCATCTGCCGAAGGTGTATCTTATTCGATCATCATCGGCAATATGCTGACACCTCTTATCACCAAATATACGGCTCCCAAAGCCTTCGGAGAGGGAGGTGAGCGCATATGAGCATCAAAGAGAGCATTAAGAATGCTGCTATCCTCTTAGCCATCACTGTCATCGCCGGGCTTATACTCGGGCTCATATATGAGAATACCAAGGGTATAATCGCCGAGAGAGAAGAGGCTGACAAGAAGAATGCATATTATGAAGTATTTAACGGCGCATCCGATTTTAAACCGGTTGACGGATTTATGACAGATGCCGAGAGGGCAGAACTCTATGCGGCCGGATACGACAAGGTGAATATCGATGAGCTCATGCAGGCCGTCGGCTCTGACGGAAGCATACTCGGTTATGTATTTACGGTGACTACATCGGAAGGATACGGCGGAGACATCACTTTTACCGCAGGAATTTCTTCTGACGGAACGCTTAACGGCATATCGATCCTTACCATCAATGAGACGGCGGGACTCGGAATGAACGCCGAGAAGGTGCTTAAACCGCAGTTTGCCGGCAAACAGGCACAGAAACTGACCTATACCAAGACCGGAGCACAGTCGGACAATGAGATAGATGCGATATCCGGAGCGACCATAACGACCAATGCATTTGTGAATGCAGTTAACTGCTGCCTTCAGTATCATGCGGATATGCTGAATTAAGGAGGACGAAAAGAATATGAACAAATGTATCGAGCGCCTTAATAACGGCATAATCAAAGAAAACCCGACCCTGGTTCTGATGCTTGGAATGTGTCCCACTCTTGCGGTGACGACATCGGCGATCAACGGACTCGGAATGGGACTTACCACGACAGTGGTACTGACACTGAGTAATATCATCATAGCGGCATTAAGAGGGGTGATCCCGGACAAGATAAGGATCCCTGCGTTCATCGTGATCATAGCTTCGTTCGTGACAATGATGCAACTGCTCTTACAGGCATATATTCCGAGCTTATACAAGGCACTGGGCATATATATACCGCTTATAGTCGTCAATTGTATAATCCTCGGAAGAGCAGAAGCCTACGCATATAAGAATCCCGTATTGCCCTCACTTTTTGACGGTCTGGGTATGGGACTGGGATTTACACTGGCCCTTACGCTCATAGGCCTTATCAGAGAGTTCATAGGCGGTTGTTCAGCTTTCGGATATGAGCTTAACCTGTTCACGCCCGTAGCGATATTTAAGATGGCACCGGGAGCGTTCTTCGTTCTGGCGCTTCTTACAGCGATACAGAACCAGGTCAAGATCACGGGAGAGAAGAAGGGCAAAGATGTATCCAGGATACAGTCAGGGTGCGGTGCGGATTGCGCAAGCTGCATGGTAGGTGACTGTGCTGAGAGAACAGTTCCTGCCATAACAGAAGAGGCAGTCGTGACGAAAGAAGCAGTCGTGACAGAAGAAGCGGCCGGAAACGAAGAAACGGCCGCGACCGGTGAGAGTGCGGTAAATACTGAGACTGTAGAAGCCGCATCCGAAGATAATAAGAGTGAGGAGGTGCAGGCATGAGTACAGTCAGAGATCTTCTCATAATACTCATAGGCTCATCGCTTGTGAGCAATGTAGTCTTAAGTCAGTTTTTGGGACTTTGTCCTTTCCTCGGCGTGTCAAAGAAGACAGAGACAGCCGCGGGAATGGGAGTCGCGGTCATATTCGTGATAACGCTTTCAAGTGCCGTAGCAGGCGCTATATATCACTATATACTGACACCGCTTAACATGGAGTATATGCAGACTATCGTGTTTATACTCGTTATAGCGGCTCTTGTACAGTTCGTGGAGATGTTCCTTAAGAAGTTCATACCTTCACTGTATAAGTCGTTGGGCGTATATCTGCCGCTCATCACGACAAACTGTGCTGTGCTCGGTGTTGCGCTCACAAACGTTACCAAGGGTTACGGAGTGTTGTACGGAGTTGTCAACGGATTCGCTACAGCGCTGGGATTCACGATATCTATAATCCTCCTTGCCAGCATCAGGGAGAGACTTGAGTATAATGACATACCGAAGCCTCTTAAAGGGATGCCCATAGTTCTGCTGACTGCAGGTCTTATGGCCATCGCTTTCTGCGGATTCTCGGGACTTATATAGGATTAAGGAGAACAAAGTGTTACAGGGTGTATTGATAGCAACAATATTGGTAGGGGCAGTCGGTCTCTTCGTGGGAATATTCCTCGGCATAGCCGGGATCAAATTCGCAGTTGAGACTGATCCCAGAGAAGAAGAGGTGCTTAATGCGCTTCCCGGCAATAACTGCGGTGGATGCGGTTATGCAGGCTGTTCCGGACTCGCAGCAGCCATAGCAAAGGGTGAAGCTCCGGTAAATGCATGTCCCGTGGGCGGTGAGCCTGTATCTAAGGTGATCTCGGGCATTATGGGAGTTGAAGCCGGCGAAAGTGTCAGAATGACTGCTTTTGTCAAATGTCAGGGTGACTGTGACAAGGCTAAGAGCGACTATGCTTATACAGGAGTGGGCGATTGCGCTGTCATGTCTTTTGTACCGGGAGGCGGTCCCAAGAGCTGCAATTACGGATGTACGGGATTCGGAAACTGCGTCAAGGCTTGTCCTTTTGATGCCATACATGTGGTAAACGGGATAGCAAAGGTCGATAAGGACAGGTGTAAGGCCTGCGGCAAATGTGTGGCTGCATGTCCTAAGTCGCTCATAGAACTCGTGCCTTACAGCGCTCTTATCAAGGTAAGCTGCGGTTCAAAGGATAAGGGCCCGGTTGCGATGAAGGCCTGCGATGTAGCCTGCATAGGCTGCGGACTGTGTGCGAGGAACTGCCCGGCAGAAGCGATATCCGTTACGGATAATCTCGCTCATATAGATTATGATAAGTGTACATCTTGCGCTACTTGTATAGAGAAATGCCCCAAGAAAGCCATAATCAGGGAAAGCTAAATGAGAAGTGACGACGAATTCGATTATGAATACGAGGAAGAAGACGATTACAGACGTCCCGGAGGCGGGGCGCCCGTGATCTATATGACGCTCGGTGTGTCTGTTTTCATCCTCATCCTGTTAGGAGCCATAATCGTATCCAATAACAACAAGAATAAGGCGAGCAAGGGATATTCAGAGTATCTTAAGGCTCAACAGGCCGCAGAAGAGACTGCATCGGGCGATACGGAGGTCCCTGTCGCAAACAGCAAGTTACGAGCCGAGGATCTTGATATCTGGGATATGTACAAGGACGAAAAACCCGGCGGGGATCAGGCGCAGGACACCGGTACTGATGATGACAGATCCGACAATGCGGCTCCGCTTCCTTCGCCTTCACCGATACCGACTATATCGCCTGAGGCGGATGATGAGAAATACAATGACGGCAAGCATTTCAAGATCGAATTCAAGGACGGTTCGGCGGAATGGGTGACCATAGACACCTCCAGAGAGAAGAATAACTATGATTTCACCAAGTTCGTTTCAAATGACGGCAAGCTCAAATACATGAACGACGGCAAAGTCGCTTCTTTCCTGGGCATCGATGTATCCAGATATCAGAAGGACATAGATTTCTACCAGGTCAAAAACGCAGGCGTTGAGTTTGTGATGATAAGGGCCGGCTCGAGAGGATACCAGACAGGTCAGCTTGCTCCCGATGAGTATTTCCTGCAGAACATACAGAAGGCGACCGATGCGGGACTTGATATAGGCGTATATTTCTATTCACAGGCCATAACACCGGAAGAGGCCGTGGAAGAGGCTAATCTCGTGATCGAGCTTTGCAAGGATCGTAAGCTGACATATCCCGTCGCTTTTGACATGGAATTCGTGGAGAATGATGCGGCCAGGATAGATACGCTCAGCAAAGATGAGAGGACTGCGATCGCGGCCGCTTTTATCAATCGGATAGTTGAAGCGGGCTATAAGCCTATGATATACGGCAATGATGAATGGTTAGTCAAACGCGTGGATCTTAAGAAACTCCCCACGGTGTCGGTATGGCTCGCAGATAAGTCAGAGATGCCGGACTATCCGTATCAGTTCTCGATGTGGCAGTATTCTACCGACGGGAGCATATACGGGATAAACGGTTCGGTGGATATGGACGTATGTTTTATTGATTATTCTGCCCAGTAGGACGGTAGTTTTTGATCTTGTCGGAGATGTCGATGGAAGAATAGATATCGGCGTAGGCAGAAGCCGGGATCGACTCGATATAATTCTGAGAATATGCTTTATTAAGGCCGTTGGTACGCAGCGTATCGATGGCCTTGTTATATGCGATGGCGGCCTTGACCGCATCATCATAATAGCCGATGACGTAATTGCCGTTGATATGGATCACGGCCTTGTAGCGGACCTGATGCCTCTTGCGAACAAGCTGTACGCCGGTGTAGCTGTTACGTACCTCAATGTTTTCATAGCGGTAGTCTGTAGTATCGCCGTTGATATGGGTATAATCCCTGCCGCAGACCGCATAAGGACGTATTCCGTAGCGTGATACTATTGATACCTGCATCCCGTAATCGGCAACGAAAAGATGGCCTCCTCGCTTCATTATCTTGTGGGATGAATAATAGAAGAGATCATCTATCGAGAACTTAAGCTCCTCTGTGGGCGAAAGGAAATAAGAAAAATAATTCTTGCGCATATAGATGGGCGTAGTGAAATAAATGTCATTATCCCTGAAATTGACGATGACAACCCATTTCTCAAAGGGTAGAAACTGCTCCGCAGTATAGTCATTGATGCCGATGGAGGCAGTGGATACGAGAAGATTAGCCGATGTATATACTCTGTGGGCAGTGTCGGGGTCACCGTAACTGCCGAGCGAGATATGCTTGTTCTTGTATGTGAAGGAAGCCCTGTAATAGACAGTCCCGTCCTTCTTCTTGGCCGCGTATACACCCGGAGAATTATTGGCATTATTCATAGTGTAAGTATAACACATTTGTGCTATACTAGAATATGTTTTTGAGATAAGGAGATAACGATGGAAGAACTGATGTATAAGAGTACGAGGGACAGCAGTTTAAGGGTAACGGCATCGAAAGCCGTTCTGCAGGGTCTTTCAGAGGACGGAGGATTGTTCCTGCCCACATTCATACCCAAGCTTGATGTACCGCTTAAGGAATTATCTGCAATGGATTACAGAGGAGTGGCTTATGAGGTCATGAAACTGTTTCTTACCGACTATACGGAGGATGAGCTTAAACATTGCATAGCTTCGGCCTATGACGAGAAGTTCGATACCGAAGGCATAGTTGAGCTCGTATATGCGGGCGGAGCATATTATCTTGAACTGTTCCACGGCAAGACCATTGCTTTTAAGGATATGGCGCTGTCGATCCTTCCTCATCTGATGATAACGGCAGCCAAGAAAAACGATATCGAAGATGAGATAGTGATACTGACTGCCACATCAGGAGATACGGGCAAGGCGGCACTTGCAGGATTTGATTCGGTACCCGGGACCAAGATCATCGTGTTCTATCCCAAGGGCGGCGTGAGCTTCATTCAGGAGCGTCAGATGGTGACTCAACCCGGTGCAAATACCTGTGTTATCGGGATAAAGGGTAATTTTGACGATGCACAGACCGGAGTCAAAAATTTATTCGCGAATAAAGAACTTAAGAAAGAGCTCTCAGAGCGCGGATACAGGTTCTCGTCAGCCAACAGTATCAATATAGGGCGTTTGGTGCCTCAGATAGTCTATTATGTATATGCCTATGTCAAGCTCTTATCAGAGGGTAAGATAGCCGAAGGAGATAAGCTCAATTTCACGGTTCCCACAGGTAATTTCGGCAATATACTCGCAGCTTATATAGCCGGTGAGATGGGACTTCCGATCAATAAACTCATCTGTGCCTCCAACGAGAACAAGGTACTCTACGACTTCTTTAAGACCGGAGTATATGACAGGAACAGAGATTTCAAGCTCACAAACAGTCCTTCGATGGATATACTCATATCAAGCAACTTAGAGCGTCTCATATATCTGATCGCGGGAGAAGATGATGTCAAGAATAAGGAACTCATGGAGAACCTTAAGAATGAGGGACGTTATGAGATCACACCCGAGATGAAGGCTAAGCTCGATCGTTTTGTCGGAGGTTTTGCCACTGAGAATGATACACTTAAGAGCATCAACAGGCTCTATGAGGATACCGGATATGTCATCGATACTCATACGGCTGTTGCAAGCTTTGTATACGGTGACTATAAGAAGAAGACGGGTGACTTAACAAAGACCGTTATAGCATCAACTGCAAGTCCGTATAAGTTTACGCCTAACGTTTTAAGAGCCATCGATCACGATGTGCAGTCCGATGATCCGTTTGCGCTGGTGGACAGACTCAGCGAGATGTCACGGACAAAGATCCCCGCCGCGGTTGAAGAGATCCGTAATGCGCCTATAAAGCACGATAAAGTCATCGAGATCTCTGAGATGCAGCAGGCAGTACTTGACTTCCTGAAGTGAATCTGAACCCGGATGTGATATTGCGATCATACCTGAACGCTAATAAGTACTAAATTCAGAAGCTTTTCAAATAGCGAGGAGCATTTCTGCGAAACTCAAAAGGCAAGCCTTACAAGGGGGCTTGCCTTTTTCAAACAGGTCCTCGAAATGCTCCATTCGAAAACCTCCTTCATTAAGTACTTATTGCTGATTGTTCAGGTATAATGCAATATCACATCCGACGTCATCTTTCGCTGATAGGTATGTATTCCCTGTCGGAACAAAGCGTCTTGTATGCGGGACGTATGATCTTGCCGTTATTTGACAGTTCCTCCATACGGTGAGCACTCCAGCCCGAGATACGCGCCATGGCAAATATGGGCGTGTAGAGCTCCAAAGGCAGATTGAGCATGTGATATACGAGACCGGAATAGAAGTCCACATTGATGCTCACACCCTTAAACATCTGGCGTTCGCCCGCGATTATCTTTGGAGCGAGTTCTTCTACGATAGAGTAAAGCTCGTATTCATTTTCCAGTCCCTTCTCAATGGCGAGTTCCTTGACAAAAGACTTAAGGATCTCGGCACGGGGATCGGACTTGGAGTAGATGGCATGGCCTACGCCGTAGATAAGACCTGCATGATCGAAAGCCTCACCGTTTAGGATCTTGCGAAGATAAACACCGACTTCTTCCTTGTCGGTCCAGTCGCGGACATTATCCTGAATATCTTCAAACATCTGAACGACCTTGATGTTGGCGCCGCCGTGACGCGGTCCCTTAAGCGAACCGATGGCTGCAGCCATTACGGAATAGGTGTCCGTAAGGGTAGAAGATATGACATGAGTCGTAAATGAAGAGTTATTGCCGCCGCCGTGCTCTGCATGGATAACAAGGCAGATATCGAGTATCTTGGCCTCGAGTTCTGAGAAACGTCCGTTATCGCGAAGGATGTGCAGTATATTCTCGGCTGCAGTAAGCTCGGGATCCGGCCGGTGGATGATCAGACTCTCCCCGTCGTGATAGTGCTTGTAGCTGTGATAGCCGTAGATCGAAAGCATGGGGAAGAGACTTATAAGCTGCAGGCACTGACGCAGTACATTCGGAAGGCTTACATCATCTGCATAGTCATCATATGAATACAGAGTAAGAACACTGCGCGCAAGGGTGTTCATCATATCCTTGCTGGGTGCCTTCATGATGATATCGCGGACAAAACTCGTGGGAAGAGAACGGTAGAAACTAAGCATCCCCGAGAAATCCTTAAGCTGCTGCTCTGTGGGCAGTTCGCCGAAAAGAAGCAGATACGTGGTCTCCTCGAAGCCGTATTTGCGCCCTGAGACGAAGCCGCGGCACAGGTCCTTGACATTATAGCCTCTGTAGAAGAGTGCACCGTAATCGGGAACAACGTTATTGTTCACGATCTTGGTAGCTCTTACATCGGAAATATGCGTAAGACCGGCCAAAACGCCCTTGCCGTTCTGATCACGAAGGCCGCGCTTGACCTCGTATTCGTTGTATAATTCGGTATCAATGACAGAAACTTCACGACACAGTTCTGACAGCCTGGTTATCTCAGGCGTGATCTCTGAATAGATGTTATGATCCATAAACCCCTTGATCCTTTCGTTATTCACCCCTTATGCAGTGTTTGAGTCATAATTTTAACATGGAAAAGCGCCCGAAAGCAAGCGGATCGGGCATTATTCACAGAATATTTACAAAGAATCGACCAATTGATGAATAATTTATATTTACAAATAATTAAGAGGTTTTTGGCAGGTTAATAGTATATAATGTTCTGAGTGAGCATTGAATTACTTAAGGATATATGAAGAAAGAGATCGAACTGCTAAGAGAGCAGATGAGAAAAGAGAATACGGACCTCTATATCGTGACCACCACGGATGCGCACAACAGTGAATACGTGAGCGATCATGACAGAGTGCTTGAGTATCTGACCGGTTTTAGCGGAAGTAACGGAACGCTGCTTGTTACGGATACGGAAGCCCTGTTATGGACTGACGGAAGGTATTTCATTCAGTGTGAACAGGAAATAGCGGGTTCGGGTATCAAGATGATGCGCGAGGGCGATAAAAGGGATCTGTCTGTGAAGGACTATATCGCTAAGAATCTGCGTAGCGGACAGTGCATAGGATTTGACGGCAACAATCTTACCAGGCACAGAGTTAAGACTATCCTTGCGGGTATGCCCGACAAAGATATAAGCTTAAGTTATGACAGGGATACGGCAGGGGAAATATGGGACAGCCAGGGGACCAGACCTGCAAGACCGTGCAATACTGTGTATGAGCATGATATAAGATATGCGGGTGAAAGCGTTAACGATAAGCTTAAGCGAGTGCGCAAAGAGATAAAAAGCCTGAATGCATCGGGCCTTATCATAAGCAGTCTCTATGATGTCATGTGGCTTTATAATCTTCGCGGAAGCGATGTGATGTATAATCCCGTTGCGTTAAGCTATGCATTTATCACATCTGCAGTTTCTGCAGTTAGTAACGGTACGGACGATCAGGCAGGTGATCTTATAGGAGAGGCATACTTATTTATACAACCTGAGGCGCTTGATCATAACGTAAGCGAGTATCTTAAGTCCTGCGGAGTGATCGTAAGGGATTATGATGAAATATGTGGTTTTATCTCGGAATATGACTATAAGGGGAATGTCATCGCAGATCCGAGGGAGCTGTCCGTCAAGCTCTACGATGCCATGGCGAACAGACTTAAAAGCGTAAGCGGTCATAAGATCATCGATCATGCACTGCCTACGAGCGAACTTAAGGCATGCAAGAATGAGACAGAGATACGTATGATGAAGGAGTTCTTTATAAGGGACTCGGTCGCAATGACAAAGTATCTGTATGCTGTCAAGAAGATCATGGGTATGAGTGTTCCTGAGCAGCTGTCGGCGATATTTGATGATGATAAACTTAATGACCTTATAGCTGAGTACTCGGAAAACGCGCAGGATTTTGACGAAGTCGCTGCAGGAAGGTTATGTGACAGGATAAGACTTGCGACGGATGGGTGTTTTGACCTGTCTTTTTCTACGATAGCCGCATACGGAGCGAATGCCGCGATGATGCACTATGAAGCGGAAGAACATGCTTGTGCAAAAATCAAGCGATCAGGGATGCTTTTAACAGACTGCGGAGGACAGTATCCCGGGGCGACCACAGATGTCACGAGGACGATCGCCGTGGGAGATGTGACGGATGAAGAGAAGAAGTGCTTCACCCTGGTACTTAAGGGGTGGCTCGCACTCATGCATGCAACCTGGATAGAGGGATGTACAGGCCGCAATCTTGATATCCTCGCAAGACAGTATCTGTGGAATGAAGGGATCGATTATAAATGCGGTACCGGCCACGGTGTGGGATATTGTCTCGGAGTCCATGAGGGCCCGCAGAATATACGTTATCGTTATATCCCGGATTCGGCAGAAGCCGTTCTCCTTCCCGGAATGACAGTAACGAATGAGCCCGGCGTATACAAAGAGGGGTGCTTCGGTATAAGAACCGAGAATACGATGCTTGTAACAGAGAAATTCGTAAGTGACTCAGACAGGTATCTGGGTTTTGAGAACCTTACTCTGGTCCCGATAGATATGGAACTTGTTGATATGTCGCTTCTTGACAAAACAGAGATAAAGCAGCTTGAAGAATACAATTCGGAGGCTTACAAATGTTGCGAAGAATACTTAAAGAGGTAAGAGAATACAAGGCTGTCTCGATAGCGACGCCTTTATGTATGCTTATTGAGGTCATAGCCGAGATGTTCATTCCCTACCTCATGTCATCGATAATCGATAAAGGCGTATACGGCGGAGATATGGGCCATATAATAAGAGTCGGCGGAATGATGCTTGTAATTGCGGCTATCGGACTTACGGGAGGATTGCTTGGCGGAGTGTTTGCGGCCAAGGCAGCGACGGGTTTTGCCAAGAACCTTAGAAAAGCGATGTTTGACAGGATACAGACATTCTCATTCGCCAATATAGACCGATTCTCTACGGCCGGCCTAGTAACGAGACTTACGACCGATGTCAATACGCTTCAGATGGGCTATCAGATGGCTCTCAGAATGTTCATGAGAGCACCGGCTTCACTTGTTGTGGCGCTAGTAATGTCCTTTGTGATCAACTCACGCATAGCTCTGATATATTTAGTCGCTGTTGTGGTACTGTCGCTTGTGCTGTATCTCATCATAAGCAGGGCGATGAAATACTTCAAACTCGCCTTTCCCAAGTATGATGCGCTGAATGAATCCGTTCAGGAGAATGTATCGGCCATCAGAGTGGTAAAGGCTTATGTCAGGGAAGAAGATGAGATAAACAAGTTTAAGAAAGCTTCTCAGGGCATATATGATGTGTTCACCAAGGCGGAGGGTACGACAGTATTCCAGATGCCTGCGATGATGCTTACGGTATACAGCTGCATATTGCTCATCAGCTGGTTCGGTGCAAGACTAATAGTGGCAGACAGCCTGACAACGGGTCAGCTCATGAGTCTGCTGGCATACTGCATGAACATACTCATGAGTCTTATGATGGTATCCATGATATTCGTTATGTTCTCGATAGGTTCCGCAGCGATAGAGAGAATATACGAAGTCCTTGTCGAAGAGAGCACGATAACCGATCCCGACAACCCTGTATATGATGTTGCGGACGGTTCCATAGATTTTGAAAATGTTAATTTTGCATATAACAAAGACGCAAAAGAGGACGTCCTTAAGAATATAAGTCTGCACATAGACAGCGGTGAGACAATAGGCATCATCGGCGCTACGGGAAGTGCCAAGACTTCACTTGTCAACCTCATTAGCAGACTCTATGACGTCAAGAGCGGCTGCGTCAAAGTCGGTGGAAAGGATGTCAGGGAATATGACCTTAAGACACTAAGGGACAAGGTGTCTGTTGTACTTCAGTCCAACACGCTTTTCTCGGGCAGCATATATGACAACTTAAGATGGGGTGATGAAAATGCCACATATGCGGACTGCCAGAGAGCGGCTAAGTATGCCTGCGCGGATGAGTTCATAAGAAAATTCCCCGACGGATACAATACTCATATTGAGCAGGGCGGAACCAATGTATCCGGCGGTCAGAAACAGAGACTGTGTATAGCAAGAGCACTGCTTAAATCGCCGAAGGTACTTATACTGGATGATTCGACATCGGCTGTAGATACTGCGACTGAGGCCAAGATCAGGAAGACGTTCAAAGAAGAGATCCCCGATACGACCAAGATAATCATCGCCCAGAGGATAAGCTCCGTTATGGATTCCGACAGGATCATCGTGATGGATGACGGTGAGATCAACGGTTTCGACACCCATGAAAATCTGCTCAAAAACAATGAGATATACAGGGAAGTGTACGAATCTCAGATGCAGGGCGGAGGAGACTTCGATGAAGCCTCCAAGAAGGACGCCGAAACGGATGATGATAATGTGAAGGGAGGTGAGTGATATGCCGGGACCGATGAACAGAGGACAGCGCGGAGTCAAGCCTATGGTAGATGATCCGGGCAAGGTCATTCGCAGATTGTTCAGCTACATATTTAAGGACTACGGCGGATTGTTCACGATCGTGTTCATAATGATCGTGATAGGCGTACTTGCCAATATTCAGGGGACCTTGTTTACAAGGAGCCTTATCGACGACTATATCACTCCGTTCCTTATAGATACCGAGACTCCGGATTTTACGCCGCTTCGTAATGCGATACTTAAAGTGGCATGCTTCTATATGTTAGGCATAGTCGCAGGCTTCATACAGAACCGTCTGATGATCAACATATCCCAGGGAGTCCAGAGAAACTTAAGAAACGACTTGTTTTCCCATATGGAGACTCTGCCCGTTAAGTACTTCGATACACACACTCACGGCGATATAATGAGCATCTACACCAATGATATAGATACACTGCGTGAGATAGTCAGCCGTACGCTCCCGCAGCTTGTAAATTCGGCGTTTACCGTAGTCAGCGTGCTGATAAGCATGTTCATACTCAGCGTTCCGCTTACAGTGATCACCCTCATAATGGTGGGTATCACGATGTTTGCAACCAAGACGGCAGGCGGACTGTCGGGCAAATATTTCGTAAGCCAGCAGAAGAACTTAGGCGCGGCCAACGGCTATATCGAAGAGATGATAGGCGGTATGAAGGTCGTCAAGGTATTCACGCATGAAGAGAAGTCGATCGAAGGTTTTGATAAGCTCAATGAGGAACTGTGCGATTCGGCCAATAAAGCCAATAAGTTCTCCAATATCTTAGGCCCGATCAATGCGCAGATAGGCAATATAAGCTATGTCATATGTGCGGTGGCGGGAGGCGCCATGGCGCTTAACGGTTGGACGGGACTTACTCTCGGAACACTTGCGAGTTTCCTTACTTTTAACAGAAGCTTCAATATGCCCATAAACCAGATAAGCATGCAGATAAGCTCCATTGTGATGGCACTTGCCGGAGCCGACAGGATATTCAAGCTCATGGATGAAGACCCCGAGGCGGATGAGGGCTATGTGGTACTTGTCAATGTCAAGGAGACCGACAACGGAATAGAGGAGACGGACGAACATACCGGTAAATGGATGTGGAAGCATACTCACAGAGAGACCGGAGAGGTTGAGTATAAGCCCTGGACCGGTGATGTGACTTTTGACGGGGTGGACTTCGGCTATACGGATGAGAAGATGGTATTGCACGATATTAAGATGTTCGCCAATGCGGGACAGAAGATCGCCTTTGTCGGATCGACGGGAGCGGGCAAGACTACCATCACCAATCTGATCAACCGTTTCTACGACATACAGGACGGCAAGATCAGATATGACGGCATCAATATAAACAAGATCCGTAAGGCGGACTTAAGAAGGAGCCTTGGTATGGTGCTTCAGGAAACGCATTTATTCACAGGCACTGTAGCTGACAATATCAGATACGGAAAACCGGATGCGACTATGGATGAGGTGATAGAGGCAGCGAAGTTAGCCAATGCGGACGGATTCATAAGACGACTCCCTGAAGGCTATGAAACGATGCTTAAGGGAGACGGAGCCAACTTAAGTCAGGGTCAGAGGCAGTTGCTCTCAATAGCCAGGGCCGCGATAATGAACCCTCCGGTGCTCATATTGGATGAAGCGACATCGAGCATTGATACACGTACCGAACGTATAGTACAGCGCGGAATGGATTCGCTCATGAAGGGGCGTACGACTTTTGTGATCGCACACAGGCTCTCGACGGTCAAGAACAGCGACTGTATCATGGTACTTGAACAGGGCAGGATAATAGAGCGGGGAACACACGATGAGCTGATAGCGGCCAAAGGCAAGTATTATCAGCTTTATACGGGTAATAACATAGCCTGATATATGGTCATCAGATGGGCGCATAAGTATTGCATTATGTGCCGGGTTATAGTATAATAGTCCTAACCTGTTATAGGGTGTACCTGTTGTTTTGAACCTACATTTACTTTAAACGGGATTCCTATATTGCACAGGGATATGTCAGGCCTCCGAGAATAGCGATATTCATGAATGGCAACATTCCTGGATGGTGCGTTCATAATGCAGTGGAAGACAGACACCTGTTGTTGCGGTGACCCACCTGGCTGTGTGCTAGGAGTCAAAATACAGGAACCTTATCACAGGCCATGATAAATAAGCAACCCAAAGGGTTGCTTTTTTATTGCCTTTAATATAGAATGATTCTTGGTTTGGATGACTAAGATCCTATGTAGGGTGGGATCGATCGTAACATAGTTTTTTCGTGTGAGAAAGAGGGAGAGAAATGAGAAAAGACATTGGAAGTTTTATGAAAAAGAGTAAGAGCAGGATCGCTTTTATCGTTATGGCGACCATGCTTGCAGCCACGCTCAGTGCATGTGGCTCATCATCACAGCCTGAGTCAGCGCCTGCCGATGAAGTAACGGAGACACCTGCGACGCAGGAAGAGGCTGATAAGACGGAAGAGGGATCGAATGAAGTCTTTATAGAGCCCGAAGAGATCGTTGAGACGGCTTATTTTGAAGAGAATAATGTGAACTTCACTTCTGACAGGACATTTACGGTTCCTTTTGCAGTCGGTACATATGATCCCGATTCTCTTGAATACAAGGAGTATAAGGGGATCACGGTCGAGCCTGCTACGGATGCCAAGATCACCTTCGGCGAGATCAAGGATGCCAAGTGTGACAAGGCCGGATATAAGGCATTTACCTTTGATTACACCGTAGAAGGTACGATCAAGGTTACGGTAGATACATTTGATTATGATGAGGACTATTCATATGAGCCTCAGTTCCCGCATGTTGATCTGGCTGATTACTATACCGGCAAGCTTCTGACATATTATCCCAATGTTGAGAAGAAGGAAGACGGTTATGACTACATCGACAAGTTCACCTTCAATAACAAGCAGTATGAGATATCATACTTCAACATGGAGAAGTACGGTGATGCGGAAGAGACAGACTGGCGTATAGACGAGGCCTCTGATGATTCGAGGATGCAGTGGTATGAGGTAAATGTGAGCGAGTCTCACACCGTTGAGGTAAGAGTTCCCGAGAACTATGACGGACTCGTACTGGCAGTCAACTTAAACGGTATCAAGGAATATGATACCAGCGCATATTTTGAGTACATGGGCGGCAAGGACAGACTTGTATTCGAAGACGATCCCAAGGGATATACATACAAGCCTGAGACTTCAGCATTTGTAAAGGTGTCTGATCTGTAATAATGGACAGTCGGCACTGATAATCGTGTGTGGGATGTAACAGATGACTCTGACTGACGTATGTACGACGGTCAGAGTCTTGTCTGTAGATAGATAGTATAAGGGATATAGATATTGAAAAAGATATATCTGATATTCAGGGACTTCAGCAAGCAGATGACAGGCGATAACATACAGGCCTATGCGTCGAGCACTGCCTTTTTCTTTTTTCTTTCGGTAGTGCCCATATTGCTCATCCTGTCCACTGTGATAACGTTCACTCCGCTTGACAAAGAGGTACTGCTTAATACCATCACAACAGCTCTTCCGGCAGCGCTTGCGGGTACGGCGACAAGATTCGTCGAGCAGGTATATGACAAAGCCGGAACGATCCTCCCCATAGCCATAGTCGTGGCCGTATGGTCTGCAGGTAAGGGGATGATGGGCTTACAGATGGGACTTAACGTAGCTCACGGAGTGAGAGAAGACCGCAATTTTGTCATGATCAGACTACAGGCAAGCTTCTACATGATAATAACGTTGGCGGCACTGCTTCTCACATTCGGTGTATCCATGATAGGTAAGACACTGATATCCTATGTGAGCCGGTTTGCTCCGCATATGTTGGATATCACGCATTTCTTCGTACGTTACAGGTTCATATTCGGATGGGCGACACTGACTGTCATCTTCACCCTGATATATACATTCATTCCGAATATGAAGTTAAAGGCAAGGTATCAGATACCCGGTGCGGCTCTGGCGGCCGTGGGCTGGCAGTTACTGGCCTTAGGGTTTTCGATATATGTTGACTATTTCGGAGGCATGAGCGTATACGGAAGTCTCTCGACTATAGTCATAGCGATGATGTGGTTATATATGAGCATGTACATCCTGCTCATAGGAGCCAATCTGAACAGATATTTCAAGCCCCTTATCAGGGTATTTTATAAAAAAGGAAGGGAAATCGTAGATGAAAGAAAAACTGGAACAGATTCGTAAAGATGCCCTGTCTCAGGTACAGGAATGCGCAGATGTTGATAAGCTCGGTGAGATCAGAGTTAATTTCCTGGGCAAGAAAGGGCAGTTGACAAGCATCTTAAAGAGCATGAAGGATGTGTCTCCCGAGGATCGCCCCAAGGTGGGACAGCTCGTCAACGAGACAAGAGCCGAGATCGAGCGCGTTTTCGATGAAGCGCAGCTTAAGCTTCAGAGAGCCTTAAGAGAGGCTCAGATGAAGAAGGAAGTGATCGATGTCACACTCCCGGCCAAGAAGCATGCGATAGGCCATAAGCATCCCAATGCTATAGCTCAGAGCGAAGTTGAGAACATCTTCATCGGCATGGGTTATGAGGTCGTTGAAGGCCCTGAGATAGAGACTGATTACTATAATTTCGAGGCACTGAACATTCCGGCGGATCATCCGGCCAAGGATGAGCAGGATACGTTCTACATCAACGATAAGTTCCTTCTGCGTACCCAGACATCGGGCACACAGGTACATGTCATGGAGAAGGGCAAGCTTCCGATCCGTATGATAGCACCCGGAAGGGTGTTCCGTTCGGATGAAGTGGATGCGACGCATTCGCCTTCATTCCATCAGATTGAGGGGCTCGTTATCGACAAGCATATAACGTTTGCGGATCTTAAGGGCACTCTCTGGGAGTTTGCAAAGGAACTGTTCGGACAGGATACAAAGGTAAGGTTCAGACCTCATCATTTCAATTTTACGGAACCTTCGGCCGAGATGGATGTCAGCTGCTTTAAGTGCGGTGGATCCGGCTGCAGATTCTGTAAAGGTACAGGCTGGATCGAGATCTTAGGCTGCGGGATGGTACATCCCAATGTGCTTAGGATGAGCAAGATAGATCCTGAACAGTACAGCGGATTTGCATTCGGTATCGGGCTCGAGAGAATAGCGCTCCTTAAGTACGAGATTGACGACATGAGGCTTCTGTACGAGAACGATGCAAGGTTTTTGAAGCAGTTCTAATCTACGCCAGAAATAAAATCTTGATTTGACAAATTACCTTAAGGAGGAAATATATGAATACCGCTTTATCATGGATAAAAGCATATGTACCCGATCTTGACTGCACACCGCAGGAGTATCTGGATGCAATGACGATGACGGGTACCAAGGTGGAGACATATGAGTGCCTGGACAAGAATCTGAGAAATATAGTAGTAGGAGAGATAATGTCGATCGCTCCTCATCCGGATGCCGACAAGCTCATTATCTGTCAGGTGGATATAGGCGTTAAGACAATACAGATAGTCACGGGTGCCAATAACGTGCATGAAGGAGACAAGGTCCCTGTCGTGCTCGACGGCGGCAAGGTGGCAGGCGGTCACGACGGCGGCCCGCTTCCTGAGGACGGAATAGAGATCCACAATGGCAAACTGCGTAATGTGGACAGCTTCGGAATGATGTGCAGCATAGAGGAACTCGGATCGGACAGGAATTTCTATCCGGAAGCTCCCGAGAACGGAATATACATATTCCCAGAGGATACCAAGGTGGGTTCGGATGCCATTGAGGCATTGGGGCTTCATGATACGGTGTTCGAATACGAGATAACGAGTAACAGGGTAGACTGTTACAGTGTACTGGGTATAGCCAGAGAGGCTGCTGCAACGTTTGGCAAGAAGTTCATCCCGCCTGTAGTCAATGTCAAGGGCAACGGCGAGAGAGTGACGGATTATGTATCCGTGGAAGTCAAAGATCCCGATCTCTGCACAAGATACTGCGCAAGAGTAGTCAAGAACATAAAGCTTGCTCCTTCACCGCAATGGATGCAGAGAAGGCTTGCAGCCAGCGGTATCAGACCCATCAACAACATAGTCGATATCACCAACTATGTCATGGAAGAGTACGGTCAGCCCATGCATGCTTTTGATCTGGACACCGTAGCCGATCATAAGATCGTGGTAAAACGTGCCGAAGACGGAGACAAGTTTGTGACTCTTGACGGTCAGGAGAGGATACTTGACAAGGATATGCTGATGATCTGCGACGGAGTCAAGCAGATAGGTATCGCCGGTATCATGGGCGGTGAGAACAGCATGATAACTGACAATGTGAGCACTATGTTATTCGAGGCGGCATGCTTTAACGGCGCAAATATAAGAAAATCAGCCAAGAGACTGGGCTTAAGGACAGATGCTTCGGGTAAGTTTGAGAAGGGCTTGGATCCGAGGAATGCTTATGATGCGATAAACAGGGCCTGCGCACTGATAGAAGAACTTGGCTGCGGTGATGTGGTCGACGGAGTGGTGGATATATGTGAGCCTTTGGCTGACTTAAGGACGATCGATTTTGCAACATCAAGGATAAACGATCTGTTGGGAACGGATCTTGAAGATAAGGTGATGCTTGATATATTTGCATCTCTGGAATTACCTGTAGAGAAAAACGGCGACAGATATACGATGACGGTACCTTCATACAGACAGGATCTTGAGGGCGTTGCGGATCTGGCGGAAGAAGTTGCGAGATTCTATGGCTATGACAAGATAGGTTCGACGCTTCCTTCGGGAGAAGCGACAACGGGTAAGATAAGCTTCAAGCGACGCGTCGAGGATAAGGCGCGTGAGATAGCGGAATATTGCGGATTCTCACAGGGTATGTGCTACAGCTTCGAAAGCCCCAAGGTATATGATAAGCTGCTTATCCCTGCGGATGATCCCGTGAGGAATGCCATAACGATAAGCAACCCTCTCGGTGAGGATTTCTCAATAATGAGGACGGTTCCGTTAAACGGAATGCTCACGTCTCTTTCGACCAACTACAACAGGCGTAATAAGGACGTCAAGCTCTACGAGATGGCCAATATCTATATCCCGAAGAGTCTGCCTCTTACGGAGAGTCCCGATGAGAGAATGCAGTTTACGCTCGGTTTCTACGGAGACGGCGATTTCTTCACGATGAAGGGTGTGATAGAAGAGTTCTTAGACAGCATCGGAATCAAGGACGGCATAATGTATGACGGCAAGGCAGGAAGACCGTATCTCCATCCCGGTCGTCAGGCCAACATCATATATGACGGCGTGATCTTAGGCTATCTCGGAGAAGTTCATCCCGAGGTTGCCGATAATTACGAGATCGGAACCAAGACATATATCGCAGTGCTTGATATGCCCAATATCGTACCGAGAGCAACGTTTGACCGCAAGTATACGGGTGTTGCGAGGTTCCCGGGCGTTACCAGAGATATCTCCATGGTCGTACCTAAGGAGATACCCGTTGGCGATATAGAGGCTATGATCAGACAGCGCGGCGGTAAGCTGCTCGAAACCTACAGTCTCTTCGACATCTATGAGGGTGAGCAGATCAAGGAAGGATTCAAGTCGGTGGCTTACAGCATCACTTTCCGTGCATCAGACAGAACGCTTACGGACGACGATGTCAATGCGGCCATGAAGAAGATATTAAACGGCTTAGACGGCATGGGTATAGAGCTGAGGCAGTGATCAGGGCGGATGCATTTCTGCATCCGCCGACATACTGCATCAGGCTGTATAAATCAGGAGGACTTAATACATGAACAACAGGAATATTTGGGAGAAAGTCACACAGAAGAAGGTTAAGGATATCGATAAGTTCTCGGCCGAGTATATTGATTTCATAAGTGACAATAAGACTGAGAGAGAATGCTGCGATGCAGGCGTGCAGATGCTTGAAGAAGCAGGATATGTAGAACTGTCTAAGGTCATCAAGGCCGGCAGGAAGCTCAAGGCCGGTGATAAGATATATACGACGCAGATGAACAAGTCGATCGCGGCTTTTCATATAGGTAAACGCCCTCTTACAGAGGGACTTAATATCCTGGGTGCGCATATAGACAGTCCGAGGCTGGATATCAAGCAGAATCCGCTCTATGAGGACGGAGGCTTTACGCTTCTTGATACGCATTATTACGGCGGCGTCAAGAAATATCAGTGGGTGACGATACCGCTTGCCATACATGGCGTTGTAGTTAAGAAGGACGGCTCGATCACCGAGATCAATATAGGTGAGGATGCGGACGATCCAGTATTCTTCATATCGGATCTTCTCATCCATCTGGCACAGAAGCAGATGGAGAAGAAGGCATCGGAAGTGATAGAGGGCGAGGCGCTGGATGTCATAATAGGCAACATGCCCCTTAAGGAGAGCAAAGACAAGGAGACCAAGGATGCCGTTAAGGGCAATATCTTAAAGCTCCTTAAGAGTCAGTATGATATAGATGAAGAGGATTTTGAGTCGGCTGAGCTTGAGGTTGTGCCTGCAGGAAGGGCCAGAGAAGCAGGTATCGACAGGTCCATGATCTTAGGCTACGGTCATGATGACAGAGTGTGTGCTTATCCGTCGCTTAGGGCACTCATAGATACACCGACCTGTGAGCGTACTACATGCGCGATACTTGTCGACAAAGAGGAGATAGGCTCGGTCGGAGCAACGGGTATGAGGAGCAGATTCTTCGCCAATGCTGTTGCGGAAATCATCAACTTAAGTACGGACAATTACAGCGACATCCTCTTATCGAGATGTATGGCTAATTCATATATGCTCAGTTCCGATGTAAATGCGGGATTCGATCCGACTTATGCCGATAAGTTCGAGAAGAAGAACGCATCATATCTGGGTAACGGTATGGCGCTCATAAAGTTCACGGGTTCAAGAGGCAAATCCGGATCTAATGATGCGAATGCCGAATACATAGCAAAACTTCGTAATATCTTAGATAAGAGCGGCGTCATATATCAGACGGCTGAGCTTGGCAAGGTTGATATAGGCGGCGGCGGAACGATCGCATATATCCTGGCACTCTACGGTATGAACGTCATCGACTGCGGTATCGCGGTCCTTAACATGCATGCACCGTGGGAAGCCATAAGCAAGGCGGATCTCTACGAGACATATTTAGGATACAAGACTTTCCTTAAGGATATTGAATAGTCATGAAGACTGAGGATTTCTATTACGATCTTCCGGAGGAACTGATCGCACAGGATCCTCTGACGGACAGGAGTTCGTCGAGGCTTCTGGTACTTGACAAGAATACGGGCCGTATAAAGCACGATGTCTTTAAGGATATCATCGACTATCTGCATGAGGGGGACTGTCTGGTGCTTAACAATACCAGAGTCATCCCGGCAAGGCTTCTCGGGGTCAAACCCGATACCGGAGCGGCGATAGAAGTATTTCTGTTAAAAAGGCTTAGTGAGAATGAGTGGGAGACACTTGTAAGACCGGGCAAGAAGCTTCGAAAGGGAGCCAAGGTATCCTTCGGTGACGGGCTTTTAACAGGAGAGATCGTCGAGCAGCTTCCTGACGGAAATCGCATCGTCAGATTTAATTACGATTATATTTTTGAGGAAATATTGGATAAGCTTGGGGAGATGCCTCTGCCCCCGTATATCAAGCATAAACTCGCGGACAGAGACAGATATCAGACCGTGTATGCCAAGTTCGACGGCTCTGCTGCGGCACCGACGGCAGGACTGCATTTTACGGAAGATCTTCTTAAGCGCATAGAGGAAAAAGGAGTGCGACTTGCCTATGTGACACTCCATGTCGGCTTAGGCACCTTCCGACCCGTCAAGGTCGAAGAAGTGACACAGCATAAGATGCATTCCGAGTATTATCATATAGATAAAGAGACGGCGGATATCATCAATGACACTAAGGATAAGGGCGGTCGTGTGATATGCGTGGGCACTACGAGCTGCAGGACGATAGAGAGCGCTGCTTTTTGCGATGAGAACGGCAGATACAGACTTAAGGCCACAGAGGGAGATACGGATATATTCATATATCCCGGATATGAATTCAAGCTCTTAGACTGCCTGATCACGAATTTCCATCTGCCGGAATCGACACTCATCATGCTCGTATCGGCACTTGCGGGTCGTGAGAATGTGCTTAGTGCCTATAAAGAGGCAGTAGAAGAAAGATACAGATTCTTCTCTTTCGGTGATGCGATGTTCATCACAGATTCTATTGAAAAATAAAGATTTATGATATAAAGTATTGTTTAAGGGCTTGTAACGGTAATAAGACGGCAGGTTGACCGGCCGGTATCGTGAGTTGAGATTAACGGAAGGGTATACAAAATGGAGAAAAGAAAAGCGGAGAGAACCGAACTTGAATCAAGGCTTATAATCAAGCAGCTTAACGGTGACGGATCGGACACTAAAGAAGTGGCTATAGAGATCACGGACGTGTCCAAGGCAGGTGTAGGGTTTGCCTGCACTGAGAAGCTGGATATCGGCGCTGTTTATGAGGGCTTCCTCACCATATGGACCGCTGAGACCATACATTGTTTCATGGAGATAGTCAGGATAGTCAAGAAGGGCGATTCCTTCGAGTACGGTGCGATCTTCATCGGTATGCCTGATATGGAGACCAAGAGGATCGAGATATATCAGACTGTCGGACATTTAAACGGCGAGTTTTAAGAGCGTTTTTGCCGAAAGAACGGTTTTGCAAAATAATTGATTATTTTATTGTAAATTGACAGAATATTTAGTAAAATATTGGTTAGAGTCGTGAACGGCTCTAATCAATATTTTTTTTGGTAGTGGGGACTACCTGAAGGAGGTTACATGAACGTTTATACTACTGACAAGATCCGTAACGTAGTTCTGTTGGGTCACGGAGGCTCCGGCAAGACATCGTTAGTAGAGTCTATGGCATACCTTGCAGGTCTTACATCGAGAATGGGCAAGGTACAGGATGGTAATACCATCAGCGATTTCGGTAAGGAGGAGCAGAAGCGTCAGTTCTCAATATCGACATCCGTTGTTCCCATCGAATGGGACGGAGTTAAGATCAACCTGATCGATGCTCCCGGATATTTTGATTTCGAAGGTGAAGCATACGAGGGTGCATCTGCAGCGGATGCAGCTATCATCGTTGTAAGCGGCAAGGCCGGTGTGGAAGTCGGCACAGAGAAGGCCTGGGAACTTTGTGATAAGTTCAAGCTTCCCCGTATGGTGTTCGTAACTGATATGGATATAGACAATGCGTCTTTCCGTCAGGTCGTAGAAGATATGACCGCCAAGTACGGCAAGAAGCTGGCTCCTTTCCATCTGCCCATAAGAGAAGATGAGAAGTTCGTGGGCTATGTCAATGTCGTTGCCGAGAAGGCTTATCGCTGGGAAGGCAAGGAAGCCAAGGAGTGCGATATCCCCGATTATTCGAAGTCTTATCTTGAACAGTACAGAGATACCCTTATGGAAGCTGTAGCCGAGACGAGCGAGGAGTTCATGGACAGATACTTCGGCGGAGATACTTTCTCAGAGGCCGAGATCAGGGCAGCTCTTCGTACCAATATCAATGATTGCTCGATCGTTCCCATGTCAATGGGTTCGAGCCTGTTATGCCAGGGCGTTTATACGCTCCTTGATGATATCGTTAAGTATATGCCGAGTCCCGAGAACAGGACGGTCGCAGGCGTATCACTTAAGACCAATGAAGTATTCGAAGCCAACTATGACTTCTCCAAGGCTAAGTCGGCCTATATCTGGAAGACGATCGTGGATCCTTTCATCGGCAAGTACAGCCTGATCAAGGTTTATTCCGGCGTTATCAAGACGGATGATGTCCTCTATAATCAGGACAAGGATGTGGATGAGAAGATCGGCAAGCTATATCTCCTCCAGGGCAATAAGCCCATCGAGGTTCCCGAGCTTCATGCCGGCGATATAGGCGCTATAGCCAAGCTTACTGCGGCTCGCACGGGCAATACGCTCTCGACCAAGGCCAATATCATCCAGTACGGCAAGGTAGAACTTCCTACACCTTATACATACAGAAGATACAAGGCTGTCAATAAGGGCGATATAGATAAGGTCAGCCAGGCTCTTCAGAAGATGATGCATGAGGATCAGACACTTAAGAATGTCAATGATTCGGAAAACAGACAGCTCTTGCTCTATGGTATGAGCGAACAACACCTCGATATCGTAGTGAGTCGTCTTCAGAATGAATATAAGGTTGCAGTCGAACTGTCTGATCCCAAGGTTGCATACAGAGAGACGATCAGAAAGAAATCTGATGTTGAATACAAGTATAAGAAGCAGTCAGGCGGACACGGTCAGTACGGTCATGTCAAGATGACATTCGAGCCCAGCGGCGATATTGATACACCTTACATATTTGAACAGATGGTGGTCGGCGGTGCCGTTCCGAAGAACTACTTCCCCGCAGTTGAAAAGGGACTTGCGGAGTCTGTAGGCAGAGGACCTCTGGCAGCATATCCCGTTGTGGGTATCAAGGCTGTTCTTTACGACGGATCTTATCATCCTGTTGATTCGTCAGAGCAGGCATTCAAGATGGCTACGATCCAGGCATTCAAGAAGGGTATCATGGAAGCCAATCCCGTGCTCTTAGAGCCCATCATGAGCCTCAAGGTCACTGTTCCGGATCAGTACACCGGTGATGTTATGGGCGATCTTAATAAGAGACGCGGCAGAGTGCTCGGCATGAATCCTACGGGCGACGGCAAGCAGGTTGTAGAGGCTGAGGTTCCGATGAGTACGATATTCAGATATTGTACGGATCTTCGTTCGATGACCGGCGGTTCCGGCGAATATTCTTATGAGTTTGCAAGATATGAGCAGTGTCCTTCGGATATCCAGGAGAAGGAAGTTGCTGCAAGAGCTGCAAAGGTTGCAGAGAACAGTGTAGACGAATAAGCCGATCACAGACAGAACTCTAAATATGTAATATATGGATATATGGCCCGGGCTTAAATGCCCGGGCCATATTCTTTTGCAATGAGCCTGACGGAAACGAGATCATATTTTATCCTTTTGCTTGTGAATTCGTAAATTTCTGATATAATTGCTTTGTATGCTTAGAGAATTAGTGAACAGTAATTTCATAATGATCTTAGGCGTGATATGTGCATTCTTTGCTACATATCTATTACATGCCAAGCTTAAGGATAAGCTTCCTCACGATCAGGGCAGGGCTTTTGCGGTTGAAGGAGAGAAGAGCAAGGGCAAGGCAAGAGGATCGGGAATCATCTTCGTACTCGTATTCGTTGTATGCGATCTTATCTTTAACAGATTGAGCATGGAACGCAGTATATATATGGCTGTTGTTACGTTCAGCATGGTGACGGGATTCTTAGATGATATGTCCGACAAGCCCTGGAATGAATACTTAAAGGGCGCACTCGACCTTGTGCTGGCCATCATAATAGCTGTGACATACCTTGAATATAACGGTAATACATTCATACTTGGTCTGGCACACAGCAAAGTGATCACCCTGCCTTATCCGGTATACGGACTGCTTATCGTGGCCTTAGTCTGGATGGCGATCAATGTCACCAACTGCTCTGACGGAGTGGACGGACTCAGCGCAACACTTACGATAATAACGCTCGGTTCATTCTACCTGTTGGCAGAAGAGGTTTCGGGTATCGGCAGCTTTGAGTATTCCATCATGTTATTTATGGTCGTTCTGGCTGCTTACCTGTGGTTCAATGCACCGCCGAGCACGATCCTCATGGGAGATGCGGGAAGCCGCGCGATGGGCGTGATGATAGCGATCACGGCCCTTATGAGCCATAGCCCGTTGCTTTATATACCGCTGTCTATAGTGCTCATACTGGACGGCGGACTGGGGCTGCTTAAGGTGGCGCTGCTAAGATTCCTCAAGATCAGGATACTAGTCAATACCCGTTGCCCGCTTCATGATCAGGCAAGAAAGGTAAGCAACTGGTCGAATACTCAGGTCGTTATGCGCTTTGCGACGATCCAGATCATCGTGAGTCTTGTGACCGTCTGGGCATATTGGATGCTGTATCAGACTAAATAGTGGAAATTGGCTAATTGGTCTGACGGTTTTGCTGCTTGCGCGGGGTCGAGGTAGGACTAAAAGGTGGAAAATGGCGAATTGGTCTGACATATTGGCTTGATGTAGCCGGTCGAGGTAGGACTAAAAGGTGGAAATAGGCGAATTGGTCTGACGTATTGGCTTGATGCAGGCGGTCGAGGTAGGACCAAAGAGGCGAAAAAGGCAGTTTGGTCTGACGTATTGGCTTGATGCAGGCGGTCGAGGTAGGACCAAAGAGGCGAAAAAGGCAGTTTGGTCTGACGTATTGGCTTGATATAGGCGGTCGAGGTAGGACTAAAAGGCGGAAATAGGTCGTTTGGTCTGACGTATTGGCTTGATGCAGGCGGTCGAGGTAGGACCAAAAGGCGGAAATTGGCGAATTGGTCTGACGCATTGGCTTGATATAGGCGGTCGAGGTAGGACCAAAACCCTAAAAACAGCGAATTGGTCTGACGAAGCTCCGGAATAAGCGAGATTAAGGTAGGACTAAAACACGATAATAGGTCATTTAGTCTGACATAGCGTGGCGTTAGAAGCAACCGAGGTAGGACCAAAATGGCAAAAATGGC
>CAMNDJ010000017.1 GCA_946535225.1 uncultured Lachnospiraceae bacterium | reverse complement strand
ATCCCTAAAAAGATATTCGGGCGCCAAATGAGCCGTCCGAATGTTATGATACGCAATGTTTTGCTGTAAGTAATAGGTTACTTTCCGATTATATCAGATAAGAGGCGCAAACAGCCTAAGGATCAGCTGCGACAGGCGCAGTATGGCCGATCGCCCTGTGGTATATTTTTCGGTGACCTCGCGACATTGAGAGAAAGTTCCATCAAAATCATGCTTCATATCAAGCACAGCCTCATTTCCGATGAGCAGGCAGCCATCTTCAAAATGATGATACAGGCTCCGATAATCCAGATTGATAGTGCCGCATATGGCGATGATATCATCGGAAACACACATTTTAGCATGACAGAAGCCCGGAGTGTATTCAAATATCCTGACCCCGTTCCGGGCCAATCCATTGTAATATGACCTCGTTAGCTTATATACGATCTTCTTATCGGGAATCCCGGGGGTTATCAGACGAACATCGACACCTCGTTTGGCAGCAAGCCCCAACACACGGTTCATTTCATCCGTGATTATGAGATACGGTGTCATAATATAGATATATTTCCGGGCCCGGCTTATCATGTTTATGTATACGTCTTCTCCGACCGGTTTTTTGTCTATCGGATTATCCGCATAGAATTGAACATATCCGTGAACTGCCGGATCCGGTGGATATTCCGGGAAAAATCGAGCGATGTTCTCATCACCCTCATCATCTGCACGCACAGCATTCCACATTTCCAGGAACGTCAGTGTCATGGGGAGTACTGCTTCTCCTTCAATGCGCACACCCGTATCCTTCCAGTGCCCGTATGGTGTGGTTATATTGAAATATTCATCTGCAATATTGTAACCGCCGGTAAATCCGATTTTACCGTCAACAATTGTCATCTTACGGTGGTCCCTGTTATCGAGAAACATATTGATGATAAAAACCATAGGATTGAACACACGGCATCTGATTCCTTTGCTTTCAAGCCTTTTGACAAAATCATGGTTTATGTATCCCACACTTCCTATATCATCATAGAATACTCGTACTTCCACGCCTTCTTTTGCCTTTTCTTCAAGAATTTCTTCAAGTGACTGCCATGAAGATGCATTTTCGATTGCAAAGTATTCAATAAAGATGAAGGCTTTCGCATTTCTGATAGCTTCCTTTTGAGCTTTTAGTCCTTCAGATGCATCACTATAATATTCTACCTTGGTGTTTTTATATACAGGATAGCCGCTTTCTCTGATCAGATATTTACTGATCCCGGCACAGGAAAGATGTTCCTTTTCCAGAGAAGCCAATGTGAGGCTGTCCTGTTCAAGGTAGGGGAAAATGATCTTATCGATCGCCTCATATCTTTTTCTCATTCTTCCTGTCGACCCGGATAAACCTATGAGAATATACAGGGATACCCCTATCGCAGGGAGAATAAGGATCAGGATGATCCAGGGCGTTTTTATGGAACCGGTTCTGTTCTGACTGTATATTCCGATTACCAGCAGAAAAGCAAGCAGCCGGCTTATGGTTATGATTGCCTCGTAGTAACGGTTTATCCCCGGTGCAAACAATAACAAAAGAATGCCTGTTTCTATAAGAAATGATATTCCTATAAAAACAAGCTTCAGTATACCATTTGAATTTTTTGTTTTTCTGATCGTCATTATTCCATCATGTACATTGTTACATAAAAAGTGTTTATTTAATGTAAGTATAGTGTGAGGGATCATATTTGGCAAGTTGGTTCCTGTGACAAGGCTGTTGTGACAGACAGAAGCGGGGGAATATGGTATAATCATTAATAGAGTCTTATGTACTTCGGCTTAAGATCAGTCACAGGACAGAAGGAGCTGCCGTGGATTTTCAGAACATTGTCGATTCTCTATATATTCCTTCGTGTGTCATATCCGTTGAGAAGAGGGCGGAAGGCAAGTATGGCGATATACGTATCGTAGCATGCAACCGTAAGTATTCGGATCTTTTCCGTTCCCGATTAGAGCCGGAGATATTCGGCAACGGCTTCGACGAGACGGGGACTTTGATCCCGGGATTGCGATATACGGAGTATTTTCAGCAGACGATCAATTTTGAGGATGTCTGCTATCGGTCGGCTGTTCTCAAACAAGAGGTGCATACCTATGCCCATATCTATAATGTGGATATCTGGTTTGACATATATGCACTTCCTCTTGTTTATGAAGAAGCGAATGTATGCTATTGCCAGTATTCGCTTGATGTGAATGAAGATGCCGATTCGCTTCTGGATACGTTCAATACTTCCAGGACTTCGAGTGATGTGCTCAAGACATGCATCAAACTTCATAAGGCAAATGATCTGAAAAGTGCGATGGAGGATGTCATCGCGCAGATCCGTCAGATATGTAATGCGGAAGGTTGTACGGTTCTCCTCCTGAATTATGAAGAAGAGGAATTCTCGATACTCGCTACGGATTTTATACCGAACAGTACGATTAAGCGTGTTACTGAATTTGAAGGATACTATAATATTGCAAATTCATGGAAGGACATGCTGGGATCTGAGGGTGACTGCATCATAGTCAGAAATAATGAGGAGATGGAAGAGATCAGCAGGATCAATCATCCGTGGTATAAGACTCTTGTGGAGGCGGGTGTTAAGAGCGTTGTCCTTTTCCCGCTTCGCCATAGCGGCGAATTACTCGGATTCATATGGGCTGTCAATTTCGATACCGAGAATACCCAGCACATCAAAGAGACACTTGAACTCACCACTTTCTTTATTTCTTCACATATTGCGAGCTATAAAGTGATCGGACGACTTAAGAAGATGAGTTATACCAACTCGCTTACGGGTCTGCCGAATCGATATGCCCTGGTCGAACGTATCACAGATCATATAAAACAGGGGAACAGATTTGCTGCAGTGTCCGTAGATCTTAATGATTTCAGACATATCAATGATACACTCGGATTTGAGGCGGGCAATAAGACGCTTATCGAGGTGACGAGACGTTTCAGAGCGGTGAAACTGCCTGAAGGAAGTGATGTGCACAGATATCTTGCCTGCATAGGCGGAGATGAATTCTTCCTGTTGATCACCGGATATGATTCACAGTCAGAGCTTAAGGCTGCGATAGAACTGTATAATGATGCGCTTACAGAGAATCTTACTGTTGACGGGTGTGACCTCTATGTCACGGCAAGTTTCGGATATGCCGAGTATCCTGAAGATGCGGATGGACCGGATACGATCATATCATATGCCAATGCGGCTATGAGTGAGATAAAGAAGGCCAACAGCAGCGAACATATACTTAAGTTCACACCGGATCTGATTAAGAACGAACGTATACTACAGATCGAGAATCTCATAAGAAATGCTCTTGATAACGATACGGTATTCTTTAATCTTCAACCCCAATATGATATGGCTCATGAACTCAGAGGATTTGAGGCGCTTGCCCGTATGAAGGATAATGAGGGCAATGTCATAGGACCTGAGGAGTTCATACCCGTGGCCGAGGAGGTCGGGTTGATAGACAGGGTGGACGGTATGGTCGCAAGGAAGGCGGCATTGTTCTTCGGAAAGCTCCTTAAGAAGACGGACAGGAAGCTTACGCTCAGTCTCAATGCTTCCGTTCGTCATATGATGAAGAGCGATTTTATTGATGAGATCCGTAAGCTGCTTAAAGAAAGCGGGATACCGCCCGCACAGCTTGAGATAGAGATAACGGAATCCATAATGATCGACTCCGTAGATAAGGCCCTTAACTGTATTGATGAGTTAAGGAGCATGGGGATTCAGATTGCGATCGATGATTTCGGTACGGGTTATTCATCCCTTAGTTATCTGAACAGATTCCCGGCCAACCTGCTTAAGATCGACAAGTCATTTATCGATGATATGAATTCGAGTGAGTCGTCCAGACAGTATGTTGCAGCGATAATATCCATGGGACATGTCATGGGATTCGATGTTATATCCGAAGGTGTGGAAAGATGCGAGCAACTGGATACTCTTAAGGAAATAGGGTGCGATTATATCCAGGGATTCATATGGGGACGACCTTTATCTGAAGAAGCGGTCGAGAAACTGCTGACAGGCAACGTATAGATATATACTTTGATCAAGGTCAGACGGGTGGATCAGACGAAGACCTTGCAATGGAAATGAGAGAATTAAGATAGTATTCATATAAGAAAGGAAGGTTTTTAAAATGTTTAAGAGGATTTTTGAGATCACAGGCAATGTTGCGATCGTTACAGGTTGTTCTTCGGGACTCGGTGTTCAGATGGCTCATGCGCTCGCTAATCAGGGCTGTAAGATCGTAGCCATAGCCCGCAGGCAGGAAATGTTAGAGCAGGTATGCAAGGAGATCGCGGATGAGCATGGTGTGGAGACACTTCCCATCCGCTGTGATATTACCAATACAGAAGAGATCGAAGCTACTGTTAAGCAGGTCATGGAGCGTTTCGGCCGCGTAGATATCCTTGTCAACAACGCAGGAACCGGTGCTGTCGATCATGCTGAGAACATAACGGATGAACAGTTCCAGAAGGAATTCGACGTGGATCTGTTCGGAACGTTCAAGTTTGCCCGTGCGGTAGCAAATCAGGCTATGATCCCGGCTAAATACGGCAGGATCATAAATATCGCATCAATGTACGGACTTGTGGGCAACAAGATAGCGGGTTCCGCACCTTATCATGCCGCCAAAGGCGGAGTTGTGAATCTTACAAGAGCTCTGGCTGCAGAGTGGGGTAAGTACGGTATCACAGTCAACTCGATCTGCCCCGGGTATTTCTACACTCCTCTTACCACTGATACTCTTAACAGCGATTTCTTCCAGCAGAATGCCAAGACAATGATACCTCTTGAGCGTTACGGAAAAGAGGGTGAGCTTGATACGGCGGTAGTATTTTTAGCTTCGCCCAATTCATCATATGTTACGGGAATAGCGCTTCCTGTTGACGGCGGATACACATGCATGTAAAAGGCCTTAACAGGAATCAGATCAAGTATATAGTGATAATCGCGATGCTGATCGACCATATAGCCTGGGCTTTTGTCCCGACCAAGTCGCCGCTCGGTATTGCGATGCATTTTGTCGGGAGATTAACAGGTCCGACAATGGCATATTTCCTTGCAGAGGGATATCTGCATACGAGTAACAAGTTAAGATACGGGATCAGACTCGGGATATTTGCGCTTATATCATGGGCACCATTCACCCTGTTTGAGGAAGGGGCGTGGCCTCTGCTTGAATTTGGCGTGATATATACGCTTTTCTGGGGCTTTATTGCCATGTGCGTATGGGAAAACGAGAAGATCTATGAGCCGCTTAAGTATCTGCTGCTTTTCATCATCATGTTTGTCGCATCCGTGGGAGACTGGTCGTTTATGGATGTCATACTGCCCCTTATCGTGATCAGATATAAGGATGATGAGAGAAGCAAATGGATCGGATATACGATCATGTGTGTTGTATGGACTGTTCTGGGCTTTACGGAAGGTATAGAAAAAGGCCTGTTCCAGTCGGGGATACTGATGGTGCCGCTTCTGTTAAGATTTGTGTATAATGGCGAACCGGGCAGTAAGAAGCCGTTCCATAAATGGTTTTTTTATGTTTTTTACCCCTTACACCTTTTAATACTTGCACTTCTGGTATACAATACGATAAGGGTGTTCGATCATCGGATCGTCATCCCATGGAACTGATGCTATGAACACTAAGATCAAGCCCAAGTTTATTCTGAGAGCGACAGCGATGATGTGCAGCATCATACTCATGACCGGTATGATCGGATGCGGTACGGCGAAGGTCACCGAGACTGATATATCGGACAGTACAGATGAAGTACAGCAAGCGATAGATGTGATGGGTGATGACAGCCCTGAGTCAGCTCCGGATAACGGCCGGAATACGGTTGATGAGCCGGATGATATCGAAGATGAGGCAGCGCGAGATCATGACGGACAGATCGATGCTCAGGAAATAAGAGAAGATGAGGACTTAATGAAGACTAAATATGACAAGCACGGCGCATTACATGTGAATAACGAGGGCAAACTGGTCGATCACAATGGCGAGATCGTTGTTCTCAGGGGATATTCTACACACGGTATCAATCTGTATGACGAATACGTCAACAGGGAATTCCTGGAATACATGCGTGATGAGTGGAAGATAGACATCATACGACTTGCAATGTATACGACTGAGGACAAAGGTTACTGTATATCGGGTGAAGAGAACAAAGAGAGGCTTCTTGAAGTCATAGACAGAGGCGTGAAAGCAGCTACTGAACTCGGACTGTACGTGATCATTGACTGGCATATCCTTTCAGATGGCAATCCCGGGACATATGAGGATCAGGCTATCGATTTCTTCGACAAGGTATCTGAGAAGTATGCTTCGTACGGCAATGTATTCTATGAGATCTGTAATGAGCCCAATACGACTGCGACGTGGGAAGATGTACGTGCATATGCTGACAGAGTCATTCCCTGCATTCGCAAGCATGACAAATACAGCGTGATCTTAGTCGGTACTCCGAGCTGGTGTCAGCGTCTGGATGAAGCAGTGGCGAATCCGATAATGGCTGATGATAACCTTATGTATTGTCTTCATTTCTATGCAGATACACACAGGGATGAATTGAGGAGAGTGTGCTCTGATGCGCTTAAGGAAAAGCTTCCGATATTTGTATCTGAATTCGGAACGTGTGCTGCCGACGGCGCAGGCAATCACAATAAGGAAGAATCCGACAAATGGATCAGCCTTCTTGATGAAAACGATATCAGCTACGTGATGTGGAATATCTCGAATAAGAATGAGACGAGTGCCATGCTCATGCCGGAGTGCGACAGTGTAACGGGGCCATATTCAGATGATGATCTGAGAGAATCAGCCAAGTGGTACAGAGAGGTACTCTTAAGACAGTAAGATGCCGGATTGAACGGGTTCCGATGATATGCGACAGGTACCGTGAATCATGATCGTTTGACAGTATAAAAGTGCAAACTGCCGAAAGTTAATTCAAGAATTAATTTTCGGCAGTTTTTATTTTTTTAAACGCACTGCTTAACATGAGTTTCACGCGGTTAAGCTGGTTGACTTCGCTGGCACCGGGATCATAATCGATGGCCACGATATTGGCTTCGGGATGTGTACGACGTATTTCCTTGATCACTCCCTTGCCGACGATATGATTGGGCAGACAGCCGAAAGGCTGTGTACATACGATATTAACGGCACCGCTGTGTATAAGTTCTATCATCTCGCCGACTAAGAACCAGCCTTCACCGGTCTGGTTGCCGATGGATACATAATCCTTGGCGTAGTCGACAAGCTCTCGTATATTACAATATGCATCGAAATGTTTGCTCTTCTTATACGCATCATTTGCCGGTTTCTGTAAGAACTCCAGGGCTTTGATACCAAGTTCGGATATCTTGGCTGTCTTGATGCTCGTTCCCAGATTCTCGGCTTTATATATCTGATTGTAGAAGCAGTAGTGCATGAAGCCGAAAAGCTCGGGAACCACAACCTCTGCTCCCTCTGATTCAAGCAGTTCAACTAAGTGATTGTTACCTGTGGGAGAGTATTTGACTAAGATCTCTCCGACTATGCCTACTCTGGGCTTGATCATATCCTCATGTATGGGGATCGCGTCAAATTCTTCGACCATCTGACGGCACATTTTTCTGAATTTGAATAAACTCGGATACTTCTTGGAACAGAAGCGTATACATTTCTCTATCCATTTCCTGTGCAATGCATCGACTGAACCCGGTGTGATCTCATAAGGTCTCATCCTGTATACGGTCTTCTGAAGTATATCGCCGAACGCCGCTCCGAATGCAGCATGCAGCAGGAAACTCAGATCCATGTGGAAGCCGGGATTGGATTCTATGCCGGCAAGGTTAAGAGAGATGACCGGTATGTGCTCAAGACCCGCCTTACGAAGGGCACGTCTGATGAATCCGATATAATTCGTGGCACGGCATCCGCCGCCGGTCTGTGTGATTATGAGAGCCACTTTGTTCAGATCATACTCACCGGATTCAAGTGCAGCCATGAGCTGGCCCACGACTATGAGCGAAGGATAACATGCGTCATTATTTACATATTTAAGGCCATGATCGATGGCAGTTCTATTGTCATTATCAAGTACTACGAGATTATATCCGCAGGCGGCCATTGCAGGACCTAAGATATCGAAATGGATCGGGGACATCTGCGGGCAGAGTATCGTGTAGTCGCGGCGCATTTGCTCCGTGAAAGGTACCTTTTCGATCGCAGATGAGCGTATCGTACGTTTCTCGCCTTTGCGCTCCTTAACCTTAAGCGCTGATATAAGTGAGCGGACTCTTATCCTTGCGGCTCCTAAGTTGTTGATCTCGTCGATCTTAAGACAGGTATAGATCTTGTCTGATCCGGAGAGTATATCTGCCACCTGGTCGGTCGTAACGGCATCGAGACCGCATCCGAAGGAATTTAGCTGGATGAGGTCCAAAAAATCCACCGTCTTGACGTAACTTGCCGCAGCATAGAGTCTTGAATGATACATCCACTGATCCATGACGATGAGCGGACGCTCCGGCTCGGCTAAATGTGACACCGAATCTTCGGTCAGTACGGCAAAACCGTATGATGTTATGAGTTCAGGGATACCATGGTTGATCTCCGGGTCCAAATGATAAGGACGGCCGGCGAGTACGATCCCCTTTGTGCCTGTGTCCTTGAGATATTTGATGGTCTCTTCGCCCTTTGAGCGCATATCTTCACGCGCAGCATTAAGTTCCGCCCAGGCCTTGTTCACTGCTGATGTAAGTTCCCATTCGGGAATCTCCTTGAATTCTTTCTTAAGGGCCTCGAGCACTGTTGCTTCGGACGTAAATGCCATGAAGGGATTGCGGAAGTTAACTTCGCCTCTGCCTATCTCTTCAACATTGTTCTTGATATTCTCCGAATATGACGTAACAATGGGACAGTTATAGTGATTGCCCGCATCCTTGAATTCTTCACGCTCATAGAAGAGAGACGGATAGAAGATGAAATCTACTCCTTCGTGTATGAGCCACATTATATGACCGTGCGCAAGCTTGGCAGGGTAACACTCCGATTCACTGGGAATGGATTCGATACCAAGCTCATAGAGCTTGTGCGTGGAAACGGGTGAAAGTACGACCTGGTAGCCGAGCTGTGTAAAGAACGTATACCAGAAAGGATAGTTCTCATACATATTGAGGACTCTGGGTATTCCCACGCGGCCCCTGTGCGCCTTGGATGTCTCCAATGGCTCGTAGCCGAATATCCTCTTAAGCTTATACTCAAACAGATTGGGGATCCCGTTATCGGTCTTGGCTTTGCCAAGGCCTCTCTCGCAACGGTTGCCCGATATAAACTGCCTGCCGCCTGAGAAACGGTTGATCGTAAGCCTGCAATTATTCGTACAGCCCTTGCATTTGGCCATACTCGTCTCATATCTTAACTCAGTGATCTCCTTAAGAGAGAGCATTGTGGTCTGATAGCCTTCGGTATACTGTTCTCTGGCGATCAGTGCCGCACCGAACGCTCCCATGATACCTGCGATATCAGGCCTTATTGCCTCACATCCGGCGATCTTCTCAAAGGCCCTGAGTACGGCGTCGTTGTAGAATGTACCGCCCTGAACCACGATGTTTCGCCCGAGTTCAGAGGCATTGGATACCTTGATGACCTTAAAAAGGGCGTTTTTTATAACCGAATACGCAAGCCCGGCAGAGATGTCAGCGACCGTGGCGCCTTCCTTCTGTGCCTGCTTAACTTTGGAATTCATGAATACAGTGCAACGAGTGCCCAGATCGATCGGATAGGGCGCAAACAGTGCCTCTGAAGCGAAGTTCTGAACGCTAAGACCCAGTGAAGAGGCAAAAGTCTCTATGAAACTTCCGCAACCGGAAGAGCAAGCCTCATTGAGCTGTACGGAATCCACGCACTTATTGCGTATCTTGATGCATTTCATATCCTGGCCACCGATGTCTAAGATACAGTCGACCTCGGGATCGAAGAAGGCTGCCGCGTAGTAGTGAGCCACTGTCTCGACCTCGCCGTCATCCAGCATAAAAGCGGCCTTCATTAAGGCTTCTCCATAGCCTGTAGAGCATGAGCGCACGATGCGAACACCTTCCGGAAGCTTCTCATATATGTCTTTGATCGCATCTATGGCGGTCTGCAGAGGAGAACCGTTATTATTGCTGTAGAATGAATGCAAAAGCTTGCCGTCTTCGCTGATCAGAGCGATCTTGGTGGTCGTCGAGCCGGCATCTATGCCTAAGAAACAGTTGCCCTTATATTCTGAAAGCGGTGCTTTTTTAACTTCCGCCTTGGCATGTCTGTCAGTGAAGGCTTTATAACTGTCTTTGTCGGGGAAAAGAGGTTCCATTCGCTCGACCTCAAATTCCATCTTGATCCCGTTCCTTAAGCGGTCTGTCAGGGACTCGAGGGATATGACCACATCATCCTTAGCATTGAGCGCTGAGCCCATGGCTGCGAAGAGATGGGAATTATCGAGTTCTATGGTATGCTCGTCATCGAGCTTAAGTGTGCGGATAAATGCGACCTTGAGTTCTGATAAGAAGTGGAGAGGCCCGCCTAAGAACGCTACATGACCGCGGATAGGCTTGCCGCAGGCAAGTCCCGAGATCGTCTGATTTACAACAGCCTGAAAGATTGATGCAGCAAGATCTTCCCTTGTAGCGCCGTCATTGATGAGCGGTTGAATGTCGGTCTTGGCAAAAACACCGCATCTGGCTGCGATCGTATACAGGGAATTGTAATTCTTGGCATATTCATTAAGCCCCATGGCATCAGTCTGTAAAAGAGCCGCCATCTGATCTATGAAAGAACCGGTACCGCCGGCACATATGCCGTTCATGCGCTGCTCGACATTGCCGTTCTCAAAATATATGATCTTGGCATCTTCGCCGCCGAGTTCTATAGCCACATCAGTCTTCGGTGCGAAGGTTTCAAGTGAAGAGGCTACGGCGATGACCTCCTGGGTGAAGGGGCAGTCAAGGTGCTTGGCCAGTGTGAGTCCGCCGCTTCCGGTGATCATAGGATGAACCTCTATATCGCCCAGTATCCTGCCTGCGTCGGATAATAACCCTGCAAGGGTGCCCTGAATATCGGCAAAATGGCGCTTGTAATCTGAGAACAGCAGAGTGTTCTCTTCATCCATGATCGCCACCTTGACGGTAGTAGAGCCTATATCGATTCCCAGTGAATACTTGGTCTTAGCCATTTTTGCACCTGATGATGTACATGTAGTATTTTTGACTATATATAATAGGAAAGATTACAATATGCAATCCTTGCTATTCTACAAGGAGATGAGAAAAAAATCAAGCGAAGCGGAGCGCTTTATGAAAGTTTTATTATTCTGTTATGCGTAAATGAATAAATGTGATAATATAATTGATGTACTCACGAAAGGACAGATCATCATGAAAGAGAATTTTTCGGCCAGGATGGAACGTAAGCTTGGCAGATATGCGATCAAGAACATCACGCTTTATCTGATCATCTGCTATGCGTTCGGCTATATCATAGAGCTTGTAAATAAGGACTTTATCAACTTTATGTCCCTTGAGCCCGCATATATACTCAGAGGACAGGTATGGAGGCTTTTCACATGGCTTGTAATTCCGCCTTCAGAGAGTAACCTCTTCTTCGTATTGATAATGCTGTATTTCTACTACAGCATCGGAAGGAGCTTAGAGACCGTCTGGGGCACATACAGGCTCAATGTATACCTGATCTCGGGAATGATATATACGATACTTGGCTCCTTCGCCCTCTACGGGATAATGAGACTGCTCGGAGCGCCGGCTATGACAACTTTCGGCCTGGCTTTCTCGACGACATACATCAATCTGTCCATATTCTTAGCTTATGCAGCTACATTCCCGGATATGAGAGTACTGCTTTTCTTCCTCATACCGGTCAAGGTCAAGGTACTGGGGATCATCTATGTTGTGATCCTTCTGTACGAATGCATAAGCATAGGAGCGAATTACGGCTTGCTCGTAGGAATGGTATACTGGGTAGTGATCGGTGCATCACTTCTCAATTTCATCATATTCTTCATAACTACCAGGAGCAGGATACAGTTTAACCCGGCACAGGTCAAGCGCCGTATGGAGTACCGTCATACTGTAAAAGAGGCCGAGACTAACCGTATCTCCAAGCACAAATGCGCCGTATGCGGCCGGACGAGCGATACGAATCCGGAATTGGAATTCCGTTTCTGCAGCAAGTGTCAGGGGAATTATGAGTATTGCAATGACCATATATTCTCACATACGCATATCAGATATGACGATGGAGATCATTAGATCGAACGAGTATATATAAGGAAGAGATAAATGGATCAGACATTATTTGTTGAGAGAATAGAAGAACTTGTAAGAGTCGGAAGAGAACAGGGAGGAAAGGTCACAAGCGATCAGGTACAAGAAGCTGCCATGGAACTGGACCTGCCTGTCAGCGGACTCAACGCTATATACGATTATCTTAAATCCAAGAAGATAGGTATAGGCGAGGCCATGGATATAGAAGAAGCTCTGTCGGAAGAGGACAGAAACTATCTTCAGATGTACATGGATGAACTTGCCGAGCTTACCGAATACAGTGAGGGCGAGAAAGAAGCACATTATATCTCGGCCATGGCAGGTCATCTTGAGAGCCAGACCAAGGTCATAGAGATCATGCTTCCTCAGGTAGTGGATATAGCCAGACTGTATTCAGATCAGGGTGTACCTGTTGAAGATCTTATCGGAGAGGGCAATGTAGCCCTTTCAGCAGGTGTTACGATGTTGGGTGCATTGGAGTCCGGTAAGGAAGTTCCGGGAGCACTCGCAAGCATGATAATGAATGCGATGGAGCAGCTCATAATAGAAGAAGGAGATATCCATAAGTCGGACGAGAAGATCGTTTCAAAGGTCAATAAAGTCGCGGATGCCGCAAGAGAATTGGCAGAAGCATACGGACGTAAGGTTACGGTCGATGAGTTGATAGCCGAGACTAAATTCAGCCGCAAGACGATCGAGGATGCAGTCCGGTTCTCGGGAGAGAAGATCGAGGACATTGAAACAGTGGCTGAAAAATAAAACCAGATTTAATAAATTGACTATTGACCGACTAGGTTTTCGAAACGCAACGAGTATGAACGAAACTGAGAGCAGAGATTACAAACATATAATTCAGGACATCACCAATATCTATATCGGCGGTAAACTTTCGTACGGCGAGATGATGGATATGGATGATATCCCTTTTAAGCTTAAGACGGTGTTCGCCCACTTCATGCTTAAGGAAGTGGATAAGGCTACAACATTAGAGAACCACATTTTTTACATGGATAAGGACAGCTTATCCTATATGGTCTATAAGAAGCTTAAGGCCAGGTTCCTGCTCAACGTCTTCTATGAGGACGGTCACGGCAAGAATGAACCGGGTTATCATATCGACGAATTCCTGATCGACGATATTCTTGATAATGAAATCATCATGGCTAATAAAGATGTCACATTTTTAACCGAGATAAGGATATCAAAGTTAAAGCTGGCAGGTATTCCGGTATAGTACCTTTGCCGGTATCGTGATGTACGGTATTTTATAAATATAGTTTTGAGGAGAAAAATGATGGATATATCAGGGTTATCACAGTACGAGATCGTGGAGAAACATCCCATAAAGGAACTGGATACGGTCGGTTATATACTCAAACATAAGAAGACCGGAGCGAGAGTCGTTCTCATGGAGAATGATGATGACAATAAAGTGTTCTATATTGGTTTCAGGACACCGCCTTCAGATTCTACCGGAGTGATGCACATATTGGAACACTCGGTACTGTGCGGTTCTAAGAATTTTCCTGTCAAGGATCCCTTCCTTGAACTTGCGAAGGGCAGCCTTAATACATTTCTTAATGCTATGACATATCCGGATAAGACGGTATACCCTGTTGCCAGCTGTAATGACAAGGATTTCCAAAATCTTATGCATGTATATCTGGATGCCGTGTTCTATCCGAGGATCCTTGATTCGGACATGACATTTAAGCAGGAGGGCTGGCACTATGATCTCCCGGATAAAGACAGCGAGCTTACGATAAACGGCGTGGTCTACAGTGAGATGAAGGGTGCGTTCTCAAGTCCCGATGATGTGCTTGAAAGAGAGCTCTTTAATTCACTCTTCCCTGATACGCCTTACGGCAAGGAATCCGGCGGTGATCCCAGGGATATACCGACGCTTACATATGAGCAGTATCTTGATACATACAGAAGATACTATCATCCGAGCAATTCATATATCTACCTATACGGCAATATGGATATGGAGGAAAAGCTCGCTTTTATCGATAAGGAGTATCTCTCGCATTTTGATGCCATAGATATAGACTCGACCATTCCGCTTCAGGAAGCGTTTGACAGTCCGGTGGAAGTGGTTAAGAAGTATCCCGTGACAGAAGGTGAGCCTCTTACGGAGAATACGTACTTAAGCCTCAACTTCGCAATGAAGGATAATCTCGACAGAGAAGAGTATATAGCATGGCAGGTGATCGATTATGCATTGTGCGGTGCTCAGGGTGCGATCCTTAAGCAGGCGCTCCTTGATAAAGGGATAGGCAAGGATGTATATTCGATATACGACGGCGGTGTAAGACAGCCGTATTTCTCGATCGTTGCGAAGTACAGTGATGAGGATAAAAAAGACGGATTCCTTAATGAGATAAAATCCGTTCTTGAGGGAATAGTTAATTCAGGATTCAATAAAGACACATTAAGAGCAGGACTCAATGCCAACGAATTTCGTTACAGGGAAGCGGATTTCGGGCAGTATCCGCCGGGACTCATGTACGGCCTTCAGGTGCTTGACAGCTGGCTGTATGACGATAACAAGCCTTTCATTCACATAGAGGCTGATGCGACCTTTGCATCACTTCGTAAGAAGATAGACACGGATTATTATGAGCAACTCATAAGCAAAGGCCTTCTGAATAACAGCCACAGATCATTTGTCATGGTCAGTCCTGAGGCAGGGCTTAATGAAGCAGAGGATGAGAGACTGAAGAAGAAACTGGCTGAGTATAAGGCTTCGCTCAGTGAGAACGAGGTAAATAAACTCGTGGATGATACTGCTGCATTGCTTGCTTATCAGGAGCAGGAGGATACGGAGGAAGCACTTGCGACGATCCCTGTACTGAAGATAGAAGATATACGTAAAGAGACCTCGCCTTTATACAATGAGATACGTGAAATCGACGGGATCAAGGTGCTCTATCACCCGGTGGGAACTAAGGGCATAGATTATCTGAGAATTATGTTTGATGCCGATGGTCTCTCTGAAGAAATGTACAGATACATCGCCCTTCTTAAGAGTGTTATAGGTGTGATGGATACGGAGGATCACAGTTATGCGGAATTGTTCAATAAGATATATATAGAGACCGGAGGCATAACTACAGCGGCCGTTGCTTATGAAAACGCCGCAGAAGCAGACAAGCGCCATACTTCTTTTGACTTCAAGGGAAAGTGCTTAAACGGGGATATCGGCAAGGTGTTTGACATCATCGAAGAGATGATGCTTAGGACAAAATATGATGATACCGGCAGACTCCTTGAGATCATCAATGAGGTCAAATCACACAATCAGAGCATGATGATGAGCGCCGGCCATATGGTTGCCATGCAGAGAGCGATAAGCTACGTATCTAAACTCGGCAAGACGTTGGAGGCACTGCAGGGCCTGGATGCGTACAGGTTCATAGAAAACATCAGTCTTAACTATGATGCTGTGAAGGCTCAGACAGCTGAGGCTTTGAAAAACTTAAGCGCTATGCTTTTTACACGTGATAATCTTATGTTTGACTTCGCCGGAAGTGAGGATGAGTATAAGGAATTCGAAGCGTCGGCGCGTAAGCTTATTGATAAGCTGCCCAAGCGCGCAGAGAAAGATAAGGTTACGTATGCGCCGGGTTTGAGCGAAGATAATGAAGGACTTAAGTGTGCGTCTCAGGTCCAATATGTCTGCAGAGCGGGAAATTTTAAGAACAAAGGCTTTGAATATACCGGAGCACTCAGAGTGCTCAAGGTCATGATGGGTTATGATTATCTGTGGAACAATATAAGAGTCAAAGGCGGCGCATACGGATGCATGTCGGGCTTTGCAAGAAACGGGGATTCGTATTTTGTATCCTACAGAGACCCTCATCTTAAGGAGACGATAGACATATATGAGGGAATTCCCGCATATCTTGAGAGCTTTGATGCGGATGAGCGTACGATGACGCAGTATATCATAGGAGCCATAAGCGCGCTCGATACGCCGCTCACACCGCAGGGCAAGGCATTAAGATCAATGGTCTCATATCTTACGGGCATTACGGAAAAAGATCAGCAGAAGGAAAGGGATGAGCTTCTTGCAACGACCCCTGCGGATATAAGGAAACTGGCCGGACACTGCAGAGCCGTACTGGGTGACAAGGCCTTGTGCGCGGTGGGTGCAGATGCTAAAATTGAGGAGAACAAAGGGCTGTTCGGGACGACGGCGCCTTTGATCATCGGCTAAAACTGCGTTTTAACCAACCGGTTTTGTTTATATGAATGCTCATATAAATAAAACGGTACAGATTTTGAAAAAAACTCCATAAAAAACTTTGAGTGGGATCGTATATTATATGTCGGGACAAAACCGATGGATAATTTTGACGATAAGGAGAGTAAAAAAATGAGGAGAATGAAAAACGTAAGAAGAAGTATAACAGGAATATTAGCATGTGCGGTGCTCTCGACAGCATTATGTGCCTGCGGTTCGTCATCAGCTTCTTCGGGAAGCTATAAGAACGCAGCGGCAGATACGGGTGCATATTATGATGAGCCTATGGCTGCTGCAGAGTCATATGATGATGCTGAGATGGCGATGTATGACGAGGCCGGTGCGGGCTCTGCAGATGCGACCAAGACTACGGAGAATGCCACGACCAGCAATCGTAAGCTCATAAGAACTGCAAGCTTAAGCGTAGAGACCAAGGAATTTGATGAGATGTTAGTCAACCTTGATAATAAGATCAAGGAACTCGGCGGTTATATCGAGAGCATGAACGGCAATTACGGAAGCGTATATTCGAGCTATCGTACCAGTAAGAGCGCCGATCTTACAGTCAGGATCCCTTCGGCTAAGGTTGATGAGTTCATCAATACCATCGGCACTACCGCCAATATAACCTACAGATCCGAGTCTGTTACCGATGTGACCCTTGATTATGTCGATATGGAGAGTCATAAGAAGATGCTCATCGAAGAGCAGAACAGGCTCATGGAATTCTTAGATCAGGCCGAGACAGTAGAAGAGATAATCTCGCTTGAAGACAGGATCACGAGTGTTAAGTACCAGATCGACAGCATGGAGAGTCAGCTGCGTACTTATGACAATAAAGTTGATTACAGTACGTTAAACATAAGTATACAGGAAGTCATCGACTATACACCTGTTGTTGAGGAAGAAGAACTCACTCCCGTTGAGAGGATGAAGGAAGGCTTTATGGACAGCCTTACGAGCATCGGCATCGGATTCAGAGAATTCGGAATATGGGTAGTGGTACATCTGCCTTATATCGTATTGTTAGCGATAGTTGCAGTCATCGTGCTTGTTGTGATCAAGATAGTCAACAAGAAAAATGCTGCAAAGAGAGAGGTATATAAGGAAGCAAGGCTTAAGAGAGAAGCGGAGGCGGCTGCTAACAGAGAGGCAGGAAAGACTCCTGACGGAGGAGCTCTGTATGTGAGCAAGCCTGATAAGAAGGACTGATAAAGAATAAATGGATAAGATAAGAAATGACGGAGCCCTTGCGGGCTTCGTCAGCATTATAGGAAGACCTAATGTGGGCAAATCCACTCTTATGAATCATATCATAGGTCAGAAGATAGCCATTACATCGGATAAGCCGCAGACTACGCGCAACAGGATAAGGACCGTATATACGGAGGAACGCGGACAGATCGTCTTCACGGACACACCGGGGATACACAAGGCCAAGAATAAGCTCGGTGACTATATGGTGAGCGTAGCACGCAAATCCATAGTAGACGTGGATGCCGTTATGTGGATAGTTGAACCGACTACGTTCATAGGTGCGGGAGAACAGTCTATCATCGAGACTATAAATAAGGCCGCAGGACTGCCAAAGATACTTGTGATCAACAAGATCGATACACTTAAGAATAAGGCTCAGGTACTCGAAGTCATAGAATGCTACCGTAAGGCGTGTGATTTTGACGAGATCGTCCCGGTGTCAGCCAAGACCGGAGAGGGCGTAAAAGAGTTAGTTGACACACTTTTTAAATACATGCCCGAAGGGGCGCCTTATTATGAGGAGGATGTGATAACGGATCAGCCTGTCAGGCAGATCGTTGCGGAACTCATAAGAGAGAAGGCACTGTGGTCACTAAAGGATGAGATCCCGCACGGTGTGGCTGTGGTTATAGAAAGCTTCGAAGAGGGGCCTAAGCTTTGTAAAATAACAGCTACTATTGTATGCGAAAAGGATAGCCACAAGGCCATAATCATAGGCAAGAACGGCTCTATGCTCAAAAAGATCGGTTCGCTCGCAAGACCGGATATAGAGGATATGCTCGAATGCAAGGTATATCTGGAACTGTGGGTCAAGGTGCGTAAGGATTGGAGAGAGTCGGATCTGCTCATGAAAAACTACGGATATGACAAGAAGGATATAGACGAATGAAGACTAAGGCAGCCAAGGCGATATTGGAATATCTGGGTATGGCAGTGGGAGCGATCATCGCGGCATTTGCGATTGAAGAATTCCTCGTGCCGTGTACGATACTTGACGGCGGTATAGTCGGAATCAGTATTATCGTGAGTACTCTCACGGGGCTCAGACTCTCGATGTTGACGATAATCTTCAACATACCTTTTCTGCTTATCGGAATGAGGTCGCTTGGCAGGAAGTTCATCATCAAGTCGGCGACGGCCATGTTCATATTCTCGTGGGCGCTTGATTTCTTCGCAAAACTTGGCAATGCCACATCGGAGTATCTTTTGGCGGTATCCTTCGGCGGTGTGCTGTTAGGCATTGGTGTGGGACTTGTCATCAAGTTCGGCGGCTGCTTGGACGGTACCGAGACGGTGGCCATCCTTCTTAACAGGAAATTCAAGCTTCCTGTCGGACAGATCGTCCTGATATTCAACATAATCATTTATACGGTTGCCGGATTGCTGTTCGGATTCGAGAGAGCGATGTACAGTCTGCTCACGTATTTCATCACATCCAAGATCTTAGACATCGTCGAGACCGGCATCAACCAGGCCAAGGCGGCTATGATAATCACGGATCACGCAGACGACATCTCAAGGCAGATATATGAGAAACTCGGGCGTACCGTTACGATAATGGAAGGTGAGGGACTCGTGAGCGGCAAGAAAGTCGTATTATACTGCGTGCTTACGAGATTCGAGATAATGGAACTCAGGGAGATAATAGATAATCTGGATACCTCGGCCTTCATCGCCATCAGCGATGTGTCCGAGATAATCGGCAAACATATCAAGAAATCGGGTATGGAAGAGGAGATCGCATCAGCATCACAGTGACGGTTAAGTCCTAGTGGAACAGGGGATATGTGGCAAAGCCCATCGCGATACCGAACAGAGCACCGATGAGTACCTGAAGCGGTGTATGTCCGATAAGCTCCTTTAGATTCTCCTGTGTGAACTTGATCTTATCCGGATGTTCGCTGCTGAAATAATCCATGATCTGATTGATGATGACAGCCTGAGTACCTGTCTCGCGACGGACTCCTCTTGCGTCATACATGACTATTATGGCAAAAATGGCCGCGACTGCGAATATACCCGAACCGAGACCGTACTCAAGAGCCGAAGCGACCGCAAGAGCGCATACCGTAGCGGAATGGCAGCTCGGCATACCGCCGCTGCCGACAAGTCTCTCGAGGTTGAGCTCTTTGTTAATGAGCAGATCGATGAAAGTCTTGACTATCTGTGCTGCGAGCCAGCTGATGGCTGCAGCCATCAATACATAATTGTGTATGAGTTCGGTAAAATATTCCATGGGATCCTCTTTTTGTTATTTCTTAACATTGATATTATAATGTACGGTCCCAATATTGGCAAATCTGATAATGGTATTGATTCATGAATTTGTGTATTATTAGATTGGTTCCGATAAAAGGCAGATCTTTTGCGCTGTCGGTATGATCTACCGTCAATATATCTTACCGGTTTGGAGGTATCATGATAGTCTTTAATATAATCTCGCTCTTCGGCGGATTGGCAATGTTCCTTTACGGAATGAGACTTATGAGCGGAAGCCTTAAGGAAGGCTCGTCCGGAACTCTTAAGGTCATAATGGAGAGGGTTACCAATAATCCGGTCAAAGCATTCCTGCTGGGACTTGCGATAGCGGCTGTTATTCAATCGTCGACGGCTACGATAGTCATAACTTCCGGCCTTGTTGCCGCAGGAATATTGAGCCTTGAACAGTCGCTCGGTATCATAATAGGTGCCAATGTCGGTACCACTATCACCGGTCAGATCATCAGACTTCTTGATATAGGAGAGGGGTCATCCCCTGTTCTTAAGTTCTTTCAACCATCGACGCTTGCACCCCTTGCGCTGATCTTAGGCATAATCCTCATAATGTTCTGCAAATTTAAGCGTTCCGACAACCTCGGTAATATATCGATGGGATTCGGAATACTGTTCGTGGGACTTATGAACATGACCGCATCCGTAAGCGGCCTTTTAGAAGGCGGTCTGCTTACGGGACTGTTCGAACATATGGGAGACAATCCCTTCCTCGGATATGTGATAGGCGCTTCCGTAGCATTTATACTGCAGAGTTCGTCCGCGACCATAGGTATATTACAGGCTTTCTCTATGGCAGGTGACATCCCTTTTAAGACTGTATACATCGTGATCGTCGGAATATATCTCGGAGACTGTGTCACTACGGCTATCGTCTGCTCGATCGGAGCGAAGAATGATTCTAAGAGAGTGGGACTTGTCAATATCATATATAACTTAAGTAAGACTTTGCTTGTCATAGTCGTCGTAACGCTTACTCACAGGTTGGGATTATTAAATGGCCTGTGGAATATGCATATGACGCCGGGTACCATAGCCAATGCCAACTCGATATTCAACTTAAGCTGTGCCGTGCTGCTGCTTCCTTTCGGCAATCTGTTCGTCAAGGGCAGCCGCCGCATCATCGTGGATGCAGAGGAACCCAAGGGAAAATATACGGATATCGTTACAGCTCTTAACCCGGTATTCTTCTCGACTCCGGCGCTGGCTTTCAAAAGTTGTTACAATGCGCTCAGTGCCATGTTCGATGCAGCTGTAGTCAATATCAATAAGGCACTTGATGTCATCGAGAGGTATGACGATTCGCTTGTAGATGAGATCGTGGCGGAAGAGAAGAACATAGACATGCTGACTGACAGAGTGGACAATTATCTGGTTCAGTTATCGCCGCACATACATGAGGATCTTCATATAAGGATCTTTGAACAATACCACAAGATGGTAACGGAATTCGAGCATCTGGGTGACTATGCGGACAATATCGCCATCACGGCGCGCGAGATGCAAAAGGAAGGTGTGGGATTCTCGGGAAGTGCCCTAAGCGAGCTTAAGGTGGTCAGAGATCTTCTGGATACGATACTGGACTATGCGAAGCTTACATTCATCAAGCGTAATATAGAGGCGGCTTATCATATTGAGCCGCTTGAAGAGGTTATGGACGACCTTATCAATACACTTCACGATAATCATCTGGCGAGACTTCGTGACGGCAAGTGTACGATAAGAGCAGGAATAAGTTTTCTTAATGTGCTGACCAATATAGAGCAGATGTCGGATGCCTGCTCGCATGTCGGTGTGGCAGTGATCGCCAGGATACGCCCGGAGAAGGCAAATCTGCCGCACTCCTATATAAAGGACCTGCACCAGGGTGAGAATACCAAGTTTAATGAAGCTTATGAGAAGGCGCATGCGAATTATTACGGTATGCTCGAAAAAGTTGAGGCACAGATCGAAGAATAGCATATATGCAGGATTATGTTGAATTAAAAGGAATGATCCTTAAGAGCGAACCGATAGGAGATTATGACAGACGTATCGTGATCCTGACGGACAGTCGCGGCAAGATAAGCGCCTTTGCAAGAGGAGCCAGAAAGCCCAACAGTCGGTTCGTGGCAGGGACCAATCCTTTTGTCTTTGCCGAATTTAAACTCTATGAGGGAAAAAACTCCTACTCACTGAATGATGTGCAGGTAGTCAATTACTTTGATGAACTGCGAACCGACTATGAAGCGGCATACTACGGCATGTATATGCTCGAGATCGCTGATTATTATACGAGAGAGAATAATGATGAGAAGGAGATGCTAAAGCTCTTATACCAGAGCTTAAGGGCGCTCATGCACCCGGGTATAGATAACAGACTTATAAGAGTCATCTACGAGATCAAATCGACAGTCATTAACGGGGAGTTCCCGGGACCAAGAGATAATGCGGCATATAAGGATGCCACTCTGTATGCGATCGATCATATCGTCGGCAGCGACACTTCCAAACTGTATACATTTACGGTCAAGCCGGAAATACTTGCACAACTTGAGGAGATAGCCTCAGATACCTGCAGGCAGACCATGAATTATCCGTTTAAGAGTCTTGAGATATTAAATACGCTCACATGAAGCATCATGTGAGCGTATTTATCATATTGGCAACCTATATAAAACTGTTATAATCTGCACGGGCCGTCGCCGATCGAAACAACATAGAAATCAGCGGTAAGCCCGGTCTTTGCGGTGTATTCTTCGGCAACAGTCTTTTTGAAGTTCTCGACCGCATCATTTAGAACGATAGATACGGAGCAGCCTCCGAATCCGCCTCCGGTGATACGGGAACCTAGGACTCCGTCTATTTTCCAGGCAGTCTCAACCAGTATATCAACCTCGGGACACGAAGCCGCATAATCTACACTCATAGATGTATGAGCTTCGTTCATGAGCCTGCCGAATTCTGCGACATCACCTTTTTTCAGAGCCTCGACGGCTTTGATCGTTCTTCTGTTCTCATATACTGCGTGCCTGGCTCTGGCTCTGCAGTTATCTTTGCTTATGACGTCCTTATTAGCCTCAAACGTCTCCTCATCAAGATCACCCAAAGCATTGATATCTATCACTTTTTTGAGTTCGGCGAGAGCTTCCTCGCACTCTGAACGCCTTGTATTGTAATCGCTTCCCACAAGCGAATGCTTCACATTGGAATTTGTTATGATGATGCAGGCATCATCCAGGGCTATCGGTGCGTACTCGTATTGTAAAGTAGCAGTGTCTAAGAAAATGGCATTATCCTTCTTGCCCATGGCTGAGGCGAACTGGTCCATGATACCGCAGTTCATCCCGTTATAGTTATTCTCCGAATACTGACCGATCCTGGCAAGATCGATATTTGACACTTCATTAAGACCGAATACATCCCTTATTGCTTCACCGGTGAGTACCTCAAGGGAAGCCGAAGATGAAAGTCCGCTTCCGGCAGGTATCGTTCCGTATACGACCATATCAAGGCCTGTCGGTATGTTAAGCCCTCTTCCCTGCATTGCCCATATTACACCCTTCGGATAAGCCGTCCACGAATCATCGGCCTTGGGTCTCATATCATCGAGCGAAGTCTCTACGATGCCGCTGTCCGGAAAATTCACCGAATAGAACCTGAGTACTCTGTCCGAACGCTTTCTTACTGCAGCATACGTTCCTATAGTAAGAGCACACGGGAAAACATGTCCTCCGTTATAATCCGTGTGTTCGCCGATAAGATTCACTCTGCCGGGTGCAAAATACACATTCACGCCATCCGTATCTCCGAATGCCTTCCCGAATTCCTTAAGTAACATCTGCTTGTAGTCTGCCATAGTTCGCTTCACCTTTCCCAATATTCAGAAAATACCCTCTATAATATAAAATATTTTGCATTTTTCGTCCATACATTATTGCCATAAACAATCAATATGTCATAAAATAGACCCAACAGTGTATGTAAGTTGCTGCAGTACGATATATTGGGCAGGCGGGTAGTTTTTTTGCGTCGGCCCTTAGGCGACGTATTTTGGCGCCTTATGTGCCGCTACGCAAAAATCCTAGCGAGAGCGTGCCCGCAGAACAATATATCGTACTGCAGCAACCCATCAGAACGGAGGGATTATGAGGGTTAAGGAATTGCTGCTCGGAGCAGCATATTATAATGAGTATATGCCGTATGAGCGTATTGATGAAGATTTGGAACTCATGAAGAAACTGGGATTCAATACGATCAGGATCGGAGAGTCTGCATGGAGTACATGGGAACCTAAGGACGGTGAATTTGACTTCAGCAAGCTTACGGATGTTCTGGAAGCTGCCGACAGGCATGACATGAATGTCATCGTAGGTACGCCTACTTATGCGATCCCGTCGTGGCTTGCCCGCAAGTATCCAGATATCATGTCCATCAATAAGGACGGCCAGCTTCTCTACGGTCACAGGCAGTATTTCGATATCACCAACGAACACTACAGATATCACTGCAACCGTATCATCCGCAAGATGATGCAGGCTGTATGCGACTATGAATGCGTAATAGGTTATCAGGTTGACAATGAGACAAGGGCTGCAGATGCGGCCGGTCCCGATGTTCAGGCTCTGTTTGTTGAGAAGATGCGTGCCGAATATCCGGATATCGATGATTTCAATAAGGAATTCGGCCTTGATTACTGGAGTAACAGGATAGCCGACTGGGATGATTTTCCTGATGTAAGAGGCACGATCAATGCGAGTATCGATGCGGCATACAGGAGATTCTTAAGATATTGTATAGCGGATTTCATAGCATGGCAGGCAGATATAGTAAGGGAATATGCCAAGGAAGGTCAGTTCGTAACACACAATTTTGACTTTGACTGGCGTGACTGCTCATACGGTCTGCAGCCCCTTGTCAATCAGGTCGCTGCAGGAAGAGCGCTGGATGTTGCCGGAGCCGATATCTATCATCCTTCACAGAATGAACTTACAGGTGCGGAGATCGCACTTTGCTCTGATATTGCCCGTTCGATCAAGCAGGAGAATTACCTTCTTCTTGAGACTCAGTCGCAGGGCCGTTTTAACTGGCTTCCGTACCCGGGACAGCTTCGTATGCAGGGCTATGCACAGTTATCGGGCGGAGCGAATTCGATCATGTACTGGAACTGGCATTCCATCCACAATTCCGCTGAGAGTTTTTGGAAGGGCATCTTAAGCCACGACCTTGAACCCGGTTATACATACCATGAACTGTCGGGATTTACGACCGAACTTGAGGGTATAAGCAGGCATCTTATCAATCTTCGCAAGAACAACAAGGCAGCCATCCTTCTTGACCATGTGGCACTTACGGCATTTGATGAATTCAAGAACGATTTAAAAGTTGATTACAATGATCTGGTCAAGCGGATATATGATGCATGTTATGAGATGAATCTTGAGTGTGATATCATCTACAAGTCAGCTAAGCTTGACAAATACAGCCTTGTCATCCTGCCCGGCTTATACAGTGTTAATGATATGCTGGTCGGCAAGATACGTAACTATATCGAGAACGGCGGACACATAATCGCAACATTCAAGAGTTTCTTTGCGGACAGAGAACTTAAGATATTTGCGGATACGGCTCCTCACGGAATGACTGATGTATTCGATATCAAATACGATATGTATACCAAGCCCGGTTCGGCAACGGTGATGTTCGATGACGGACAGGAATTCGACATCAATGATCATATAGAGCTTTTAGAGCTTAACGGCGATTCGGTTCCGTGGGCGAGATATTCTCATCCTTACTGGAACAGATATGCGGCAGTAACGCACAGCAAATACGGTAACGGTTCTGCTACATATATAGGATGCATGTGCTCTAAGGCAGCAATGAGCAAGACGATCAGGCGTGTGGCCATGATAGCAGGCATACAGCTTCCGAGGTATCAGTTCCCTCTGATACGAAGGAGCGGGATCAACGACCTTGATGAGTGTGTCGAGTATATCTTTAATTATTCGATGGAGAACAATACGATCATATGTGAGCACGGATGCAAGAATCTCATAGGCGGTGAGCATTATGACATGGGTGAGGGCATAACCCTTCATCCGTGGGATGTGGCGATCTTGATCGATGATGAAGACGAATAGGATCTGACGATACATACGATATGGTAAATGCCCGTACGGCGAATGGCCGGTACGGGCATTTTTATACTGGCATATTTATCTGTTACTTTGGGAATTTATGACATTTACGGCTTATCGTATGCGTGGTAATTAAGTAATAAAATATGGTTGTAAAAACTCTTCTTTGTCTGTATAATATTAGGATAAGTATGAGGAGAGTTTTTGATTAGATGAGTAATGAAGGATATGGTAGGAAGAGAATAGTACAGATAATGCTAGCTTCCTGCCTTTTTTTTGTCCTTACGGGCTGCGGCAAGGCTTCGTATGAAGTGACGACTATGGAGTTTGCCAAGAACGGCCATATCATCGAACATATCGTGGAGGATTTCCCGGCGGACCTGTATGATGAGGCCGAGTGGGAAAGCGGTGTAAGAAGCCGGATAGACGAATACAATAACAAGGACAAGGGCACGATAGAGCTCGGTGACATAGTTTGCGAGAACAATGTCCTTAAGTGTTCGCTTGACTATGAGGATGACAATGCGTACTACTACCTCAATGAGCAGCCTATTTTCTACGGGACGATAGCGGATGCCATCAAGGCAGGATACGGGCTGTCACTCCCGGTCTATGCTGTATCCGACGGTACGCAGCTTAACAATGACAGGTTAAGGCTCATGAATGAAGCCGTGATCATAATCATGAACTCGCAGACGGATGTGAAGTTATATGACAGCCCGGCATATATAAGCGGGAATGTTAACTTAAGAGATGATGGTAAGAGCGGCAGTATTGCTGATGATAACGCATGTTATATTATCATCGAATAAGTGATAATAGAAAAGGAGACAGATTTAAATGCAGAAGAAGTCAATGGAAAAGATCGTGAATCTGGCCAAGACCAGAGGGTTCGTATATCCCGGTTCGGAGATCTACGGCGGACTTGCCAATACATGGGACTACGGTAACTTAGGCGTAGAGCTTAAGAATAACGTTAAGCGCGCATGGTGGCAGAAGTTCATTCAGGAGAATCCCTATAATGTAGGCGTGGACTGTGCGATCCTGATGAATCCGCAGACATGGGTCGCATCGGGACATCTGGGCGGTTTCTCGGATCCTCTTATGGACTGTAAAGCCTGCCACGAGAGATTCAGAGCCGATCAGCTCATCGAGAAGTTTGCCGATGATAACGGGATCAAGCTCGAGACGTCGGTAGACGGCTGGTCACATGAGGATATGGAGAAGTTCATTAAGGACAATAACGTTCCCTGTCCTTCATGCGGCAAGCATGATTTTACGAGCATCAGAGAGTTCAACCTGATGTTCAAGACCTTCCAGGGCGTTACGGAAGATGCCAAGGATACGGTTTATTTAAGACCTGAGACGGCTCAGGGTATATTTGTCAACTTCAAGAATGTTCAGCGTACATCACGTAAGAAGGTGCCTTTCGGCATAGGTCAGGTGGGCAAGTCTTTCCGTAATGAGATAACCCCCGGCAACTTCACTTTCAGAACAAGAGAGTTTGAGCAGATGGAGCTTGAGTTCTTCTGCAAACCCGGCACTCAGACAGAGTGGTTTGAGTATTGGAGAAGCTTCTGTTATAAGTGGCTGTTAAGCCTCGGCATCAAAGAAGAGAACTTAAGACTTCGTGACCATGATCCTGAAGAGCTCTCATTCTACAGCGATCATACTACCGATATAGAATATGCATTCCCGTTCACCGACTGGGGTGAGTTATGGGGAATCGCTTCACGTACCGATTATGATCTTACCAGACATCAGGAGACATCAGGTGAGTCGATGGAATACTTCGATGACGAGACCAATGAGAAGTACATCCCCTATGTTGTAGAGCCTTCGCTCGGCGCGGACAGAGTCACACTCGCCTTTCTGTGTGAAGCATATGATGAAGAGAATCTCGGTACCGAGGAAGCCCCTGATATGCGTACCGTCTTAAGATTCCATCCGGCGATAGCACCCGTCAAGATCGGTGTGCTGCCTTTGTCTAAGAAGCTTAACGAGGGCGCCGAGAAGATATATGCACAGTTATCCAAGAAGTACAACTGTGAATTCGACGACAGAGGAAATATCGGTAAGAGATACAGGAGACTTGATGAGATAGGAACTCCCTTCTGCGTAACGTATGACTTTGATTCGGAAGAGGATCATGCGGTGACGGTAAGATTCAGAGACAGCATGGAGCAGGAGAGAGTGGCTATAGACGAGCTTGATGCATATTTTGCAGACAAGTTCACATTCTAATTGATAAGGAGATGAGCGTATGACAAAATGGGTTTATTTGTTCAGTGAAGGAAGAGCGGATATGCGCAACCTCTTGGGCGGTAAGGGAGCCAACCTTGCCGAGATGACCAACCTCGGTCTTCCCGTACCCCAGGGCTTCACTATCACAACAGAGGCTTGTACACAGTATTATAACGACGGCAAAGAGATCAATGATGAGATCAGAGGCCAGATAGATAAGTATATCGTTAAGCTTGAGGAGATCACGGGTAAAAAGTTCGGCGACTTGGATAATCCCCTTCTTGTATCTGTTCGTTCCGGGGCGAGAGCTTCAATGCCGGGTATGATGGATACGATCCTTAATCTCGGCCTTAATGAGCAGGTTGTAGGTGTTATCGCCGAGAAATCCCAGAATCCCCGTTGGGCATGGGACTGCTACAGAAGATTCATCCAGATGTACTCTGATGTCGTTATGGAAGTCGGCAAGAAGTACTTCGAGGAACTCATAGATAAGATGAAGGATGCCAGAGGCGTTAAGCAGGATGTAGAGCTTAATGCTGATGATCTTAAGGAACTGGCTAATCAGTTCAAGGCCGAGTACAAGGCTAAGATCGGTACGGATTTCCCTGATGATCCCAAGGAGCAGCTCTACGGTGCGATCAAGGCCGTGTTCAGATCATGGGATAATCCCAGAGCCAATGTATATCGTCGTGACAATGATATCCCTTATTCATGGGGTACGGCCGTTAACGTACAGTCTATGGCCTTCGGTAATATGGGCGATGACTGCGGTACCGGTGTTGCATTTACGCGTGATCCCGCTACGGGTAATAAGGGCCTCTTCGGTGAGTTCCTTACCAATGCACAGGGTGAGGACGTTGTGGCCGGTGTTCGTACACCCATGAAGATAGCCGAGATGGAAGAGAAGTTCCCTGAGGCTTTCGCTCAGTTTAAGGATGTATGTGAGAAACTTGAGAATCACTACAGAGATATGCAGGATATGGAGTTTACCGTAGAGCACGGCAAGTTATATATGCTGCAGACAAGAAACGGTAAGAGAACGGCTCAGGCTGCTCTTAAGATCGCATGTGACCTCGTAGATGAGGGTATGAGAACGGAGCAGGAAGCTGTTGCGATGATAGATCCCCGTAACCTTGATACACTTCTGCATCCTCAGTTCGATGCAGAGGCTCTTAAGAAGGCTACTCCCGCAGGTAAGGGCTTAGGTGCTTCACCCGGTGCCGCTTGCGGTAAGATCGTATTTACTGCAGATGATGCGGTTGAATGGGCAGAGAGAGGCGAAAAGGTAGTTCTTGTACGTCTCGAGACATCTCCGGAAGATATCACCGGTATGAAGGCGGCTCAGGGCATACTCACTGTCCGCGGCGGTATGACCTCTCATGCAGCGGTCGTTGCAAGAGGAATGGGCGAGTGCTGTGTATCGGGCTGTGGCGATATCAATATGGACGAAGCCAACAAGAAGTTCACATTAGGCGGTAAGGAATACCACGAAGGTGATCCTATATCTATAGACGGAAGCACGGGTAATATCTATGACGGTATCATCCCTACCGTTGATGCTCAGATCGCAGGCGAGTTTGAGAGAGTAATGCAGTGGGCTGATAAGTATCGTACAATGGCAGTTCGTACCAACGCCGATACTCCTGCCGATGCCAAGAAGGCCAGAGAACTGGGTGCGGAAGGTATCGGACTGTGCCGTACTGAGCACATGTTCTTCCAGGAAGACAGAATAGATGCATTTCGTGAGATGATCTGCGCGGATACGATAGAAGAGAGACAGGCCGCTCTTGATAAGATCCTGCCTTTCCAGCAGAACGACTTCGAACAGTTGTATGAAGCGCTTGAGGGATGTCCCGTAACGATCAGATTCTTAGATCCTCCGCTTCATGAGTTCGTTCCTACGGATGATGAGGATATCAAGAAACTCGCATATGCACAGGGCAAGCCTATCGAAGAGATCAAGTCTCTCATCGCATCATTGCATGAGTTCAACCCCATGATGGGTCACAGAGGAATAAGACTTGCAGTTACATATCCTGAGATAGCAGCCATGCAGACCAAGGCGGTCATAAGAGCAGCGATCAACGTACAGAAGAAGCATGAGGACTGGGTAGTACGCCCCGAGATCATGATCCCTCTCGTATGTGATGTCAAGGAACTTAAGACTGTTAAGAAGGTAGTTGTTGAGACAGCTGACGCAGAGATCAAAGCTTCAGATGTCAATATAGAATATGAAGTAGGAACGATGATCGAGATACCGAGAGCCGCTCTTACAGCCGATGAGATCGCGGCTGAAGCCGATTTCTTCTGCTTCGGTACAAATGACCTCACACAGATGACATACGGTTTCTCGAGAGATGATGCAGGTAAGTTCTTACAGGCCTACTATGAGAGCAAGATATTTGAGAACGATCCATTCGCACGTATCGACCAGGACGGCGTTGGTAAGCTCATGGAACTCTCTATCAAGTTAGGTAAGCCCGTTAACCCGAACCTTCATATAGGTATATGCGGCGAGCATGGCGGAGATCCTACATCGGTTGAGTTCTGCCACAGGATCGGTCTTGATTATGTATCATGTTCTCCTTACAGAGTTCCCATTGCCCGTCTTGCTGCAGCTCAGGCTGCTATACAGTACGGCAAGGGCGGATGTGAAGGCTTGGAAGAGAAGATCCAGAAGGCAATAGTAGATGCCAAGGACAAGGCTAAGGATGTAGCCGGTGAGGTTAAGGATAAGGCTAAGTCAGCTGCAGGCGCCGCCAAGGACTTCGTTGTTAACAACAAGGACAGCTACAAGGAGACGGCAAGAGATATCGCTAATTCCGGCAAGGAGATAGCACTCGATATCGCCAAGACAGGCAAGGAAGTAGCCAAGGCCGGTATAGCAGGAGCGAAAGTCGGCTGGGAAGAGGCCAAGAAAGTCTACAACGAGAATAAGAACAACTAAAGTTTAGGGGTAACCGAAATAAAAGTTTAGTAAATTTTAGTAATTATGTACAAAAATGGGTCAGTATTTTTGTGAAACAAGAATATTGACTCATTTTGTTTATAAGGATAAAATAGGTTTAGTAAGTTTTAGTGATGTGCGATTTTTGCACAACAATTAAAGGAGGAAAATATGAAAAAGAAGATTTTAGCAAGCATTCTCGCTGCTACAATGGTTCTCGGACTTACAGCCTGTGGTGCACAGGAAGTAACTGATGCAGCTAATACAGCTGCAGATGCAGTGGCAGACAATGCAGATGCGATCGCTGATGCAGCTGATCAGGCAGCTGATGCAGTAGCTGATGCAGCTTCAGAGATCACAGATTACGGTACAGGTGAGATCAAGGTCTGGGTTGCAGACAACGTAGTAGATTTTACTAACAATCAGATCAAGTCATTCATGGATGCCAATCCTCAGTTTGCAGGTTACACGGTTACTGTTGAGGCAGTAGGTGAGGGTGATGCAGCCGGTAACATGATCACGGACGTTCAGGGCGGTGCAGATATCTACGCATTTGCTCAGGACCAGATCGCAAGACTTGTTTCAGCAGGCGCACTTGAAGTTGTTAATCCTCTGTATGAGGCAGATGTTAAGGCTAACAACGATGCAGGCAGCATCGCAGCAGCTACAGTAGGCGGACAGCTCTATGCTTATCCTCTTACATCTGATAACGGTTACTTCTTATATTATGATAAGAGCGTTGTTACAGATCCTTCTTCTCTTGAGAAGATCGTTGCAGACTGTGAAGCAGCCGGCAAGAACTTCTACATGGAGATCAACTCAGGATGGTATCAGACAGCATTCTTCTTCGCTACAGGTTGTGACCTTTCTTATGAGACAGACGATCAGGGTAACTTCACCAAGGCTAATGTATCTTATGCATCAGATAACGGTGTCGTTGCACTTAGAGAGATGATCGA
>CAMNDJ010000016.1 GCA_946535225.1 uncultured Lachnospiraceae bacterium | reverse complement strand
GTGCCGCCCGGATATGCAGGAGTAAATACCGGTGTTCCGGGTCCGGGAGTTCCTGAAGGAGGAAGTACTGCACCGTCATCCCCGTCATCCGTATCGCCGTCGTCTGAAGGAGTGAAGTCATCATCCGTTGTCTCATCAGGCGTAAGACGCTCAATTGCTTCTTCAAGGTCATCTCCTGCCTGATCGAGCTTATCATTAAGACTCTTAAGTTTGATCTCGGCCAGTTCAAGCTTCTTCTGCGACCTGTCAAGGAGCTTGTCAAGATCATCGAGCGCATCACGCACCGGCTTGTCCAGCAATGACTTGATATCGGTTTCTTCCATTACCAGATCGGCTATGATAGCATTATTATCTGCAGTTTCTTCATCTGCAACTTTAATACCCAGGAATGCAGCCCACTTACTCTCAGGGATCTCAAGTTCTGTAAGTGCAGCTCTGAGTGTTATTCTCTGATCATTTATCTTATCATTCTGAATAGTGGTTATGGCAGTCTGAAGTGTTTCCACCTTAGTCTCTGCTTCCCCTACGGCAGTTTTGGCTTCTGTTACCTTTGTCTGATAGCCCTCATACTGGTTAAGCAGATCCTTGGCATCCTGTATGAACTTATTGAACTTTGCATCGTTCTTAACGTCGAGATAACCTTTACCACCATTAAACTTATTGTTCTGGTTCTGGATAACCTCAAGCATACGATGTGCATTCGCATATGTAGTCTCGGAAAGAATCTGGCCTTCCTGCGCCGCATCCACAACAGCCTTAACGTACTCAACGTAAGCAGCGTACTTCTTATATCCGTCAGCTCCGGCTGTAACTTTAAAATCTGTATAATCTTCGTCGGCTTCAAATGACTGATCGCGATATTCTACATCAACATGTGTCAAATCAGTTAATTTGGGATCCCATTCTACTTTGCTAACCGTCCTTACGGTAAGATTTCCTGTTACACCATCATGTGCAAGATCTATGCTGTTTTGAAGGGCAGCATATGCTTCATCATAACTTGTATATTCGGTGCTGTTCGAGATATTTACTGTAGGATTAGTGTCCTTTGTATATGATACTTCACCCCATACATAGTACTCTTCTCTTCCTGCCTTTATCTCAAACCAGCCTGCACCCTTGTACCACTCAGTCTGTAAGGTACTTGAAGTAACAGTTAATCCGCTGTCCTTTAACCTGTTTAGGAATTTTGTCTTTGCTCCCTGATCATTTCCTTTTTCATATTCCTTTATTTCTTCCTTATCAATTGTGATCTTAAATATAGGAGCATAGCTTCCTGTAAGCTTATAATATGTATCGTTTGATTCCGCATCCTTAACCTCAGCAAACTTAAGTGTTACGCTCTGTCCTTCGGGCAGGCTAAGCGCAAGATCAGCCTGAACTTTGGTTATAAGAGCATTCTTCTCATCCTCAGATAATACTTCCGAAGGTTTCTCCTTGGTATAACTCGTTCCGGGAGTCGTAGCCTCTCTGGTATAAGTGGTAACCACATAATCGCCCTTAACTTCCTTAACCAGCTTGCCATCACTATTAAGGTGATATGAAACCTGCTCAGAATCCTCAAGGATATCGGTAGATATAATTGAAGCACCACCGATCGTAAGCGAGCTAAAATCTGTAGGAGCAGCTACTTCGGCGATCTTAGTATCTGTTGTTCCGTCGCCGTTTAATGCATAATATACAGTCTTGCCGTTCTCTGTTATGCTTGTGAAGAGAGGATTATTGGCAAGTTCCTTCTGAAGGATATACTTCTTATTACCATTCTCATCATTATATGTATATACGATATAGTCGTCATGGTTAGGAGCACCAAATGCAGGATATGACTCCTTATTCTTAGTAAGGTAATCCTTCAGATAGATCGTGGCATCGATCTCTTCCTGAGACTTCTCATATATGATGATATTATTGCTCTTTCCGTCCTCGTTGACCTTAGCCTTGTCTTCTCTGTCGTAGTTATAATACTTGGTCTTGGTCTCATCACCCACTTTATAGGTTACTTTAAAGTAATGGAATGCACCATTATCACCGCTTATAGTCTTGTCTCCCTTATTAAAGTCCTCGATTGCTGTGACCGTTGCTCCATCTTCGATCATTCCCGGATAATACCATAATATCGCCTTGAACAGATCACGCTGATGATCCCAATTTGCACTCTTATCCTTATTAACCGTTTCAAGCTTACCAAGTATTTTAAGAGCATTCTCGTTCTGCTCCTCAATATCCTTAACCGCTGTATTAACCTTGCCCTCAAGATCAGCAACCTTCTCCTTGGTCTTCTCAAGCTGTTCCTTTGCTTTAGCTGCATCCTGCGAAGAAGCTTTCATCGCATTATTATATCTTCCCTCTGCTGCAATAAGATCCTGCTTGGCGGTTGTGTACTGAGAAAAATATGAATCAAATGCCTGCTTCTTAAGTTTAAGATCATTGGTAGTATCAGTAACCAGCTGCTGAACACCGGCATAAGCCTGCCTTGCTGCAATTTCATCCGAGGCATTATTGATATCATTGATAAGCTCATCTGCTCTCTGCAAAGCTGCATCAACCGTAGCATCTGCCGAATCGGCCATATCAACTGCTGCAACCGCATTGTCCACAACATCCAATGCTGCTGCGTTGGAATCAACAACAGCATCCTCTGCCTCTATAAGTTTTGTATTAGCATCTTCGACAAAACCTGCAGCTTCCTCAAGAGTAGTATCATCCGCAAGAGCCTGGGCCGCACCCTTTACGTCCTGCTCATTTGAAGGAGCAACTGCTGTTGATAAAGCCTTAGCTTCACCGGCATTGAAGTCTGCCAGTATCGTATCTGCTGCATCATCGCATGCCTTGCTTGCAGCCGTATCATCTGTCTTTACAGCAGGATCATTTACTCCTATAGCATCAGAAGCATCTTTAGCTGCCTGCTGTGCTGTATCAGCTACACCACCTGCTATATCAACAGGTGCTATCGTCTCTGATGAACTCTGGCCGCCGTCTGTCGGTGCATCACCGTCTGCTGCCAGAACGACCATGGGCTGTGCTGTAGCCATAACAGCTGACAGTCCGATCGTTATTGCTTTGATCACTGCTTTGTTACCTAAGTTTCTTCTTCTCATTTTCTTGTCTCCTCTACACAAAATAAACTGTTTCCGTTCTCCCGATTACCACCGTATACATATAAGCTGTTGCCTGCGGTACCTGATAAGAATAAAAAAGCCACGCCAAATAAATAATGGCGGGCTCATAAATGCGGGCGTTCCCAAAAACGTCATTTCTCTATTCTTATTTACGTGTATGATACCATAGTACCAACTTGAATGCAAGGGATTTTTGAAAAAAATTGCGAAAAGAATTGTTCTTTCTTGTAGTGCAACGAAAAAAGCCCGAAAACTCGGGCTTTCTCGCTGCTCATATAAGTCCGGCATCTCGCCGCTCCTTCTGTTATCACTGTATCAGCAGATTGATCGAATCATCGATCTGAGGTACAGATACATTCTCGACCTTCCACTTGACTACATCTATCATGCTGCCGTTCTCATCAGGCTCATGAGCCATGATCCTCACATAGAGTTCCTGGGTATCATTTACGGCAAATGTCATCTCCGGGATATTCTCCGGGATCTTGCCGGTGCTCGCATAATCCGTCTGATACTGCTCATCCATTTCCTTAAGCTTAAGTTCTGCCTCGTTGCAGACATTGTAATATGCCGTTGTTCTGCTTAAATTGCTCTCCGTCAGGCGTCTGTCCGTAAGCGCGGATGACAGTGACAGTACTGCAAACGATACAAGGCTTAATACGATGAATATCAACAGAAGCGAAGATGTTCCTATATTGAGATTGCCGCCTACACGTCTCTTCATTGTTCTACCTCCGCTGCAAAATACCTGTACACACTGAGGGAATATGAAGCATCCGGAGATTCTGCGGATGTAACGGTTATATCCAGCGTCCCGTTATTCAATGAAAGAGATGCACTGTAAGCCGCAGTTGCAGAAGATACGACATTATTGTCAGATCCGAATCCGACGGTATAATCTCCGTCCAGACACTCTCCGTCTTCGCCGGTCATCTCGGGTACGAGACTTAATATCTGTCCGGCTCTGTAGCATTCCGCTATATTGGAAGCTATGATGTGCTCGTTGCTCAAGGCATCACATTCCTTGTTGATATTGTGAGCCTTGACGAACAGCTGAATGCAAACAGCCGAAGCGATCGCGAAGAACAATAATGAAATTGTAAGTTCCATCAGGAATAATCCTGCTCTTGATTTCTGCATATATTACCTGTCTGTTACGTATATCATGTGGTCGATCTTACATATACCGACGTAGTGACTGATCTTCCGTTCTCATCCTTTATATCCACACTGACGAGTCCGTCTGAATTAAGCCTTACGGCAAAGTCCTGTACCGGAAGGATGTTCTCTCCGGCATCCGGGCTAAGCATCACATCTGCCGCCGTGAACAGTTCCTTGAGATAACCGTCATACATATATATATAGTTGCAATATGTCTCTTCTCCGTATGTCTCGAAGAGTACGAGCGCATCCCCGTCTCCGAAATCTCTTATCCTGACATACCCCGATTCATCATGCTGATGGATCTTCTCCGTTATGAAAGCGGATGCCGTAGACACATTGTAATGTCTGTCCATACTGTCTATGGTCCGTTGATAGATCCCGGCTCCGAAAGCGATAAGGAGTGAAGCAGATACCGCGAACACCGCAAACAGCGTGAGCACGAAGAGCATATCAACCGTATGCTTGTTGTCATTTCGTCTGGTCATTAGATGATCCTCCGTCAAACATGCCCTTAGTCGCCGTACCTTTTAATCTGACCACACGAAAACCCGGATAGATATTGCCGCCTATGGGAGTATAATCGACGAAGAAGGTCTCATCGTCATACAGTAACCCATAGTGTTCCTTGATATATTCAAGGGACGGCGGATAGTATCCGTTCTCCGCATAACACTGTACTATATCTCTCTCCATCGCGCGGTTAAGCGCCTCTTCCTGTCTCTCCAATGTATTGCCTGCCGTGAACCTTATGGCATACATGAACACGATGAGGATCAGCGCAAAGAGGATAATGTTAAAATGCGTACTGTTTAATTTTTTCTTATTATGAATAGTAAATGTACTCATTCTTATCCTTGTATCATCCTATGCTTGACATCACACCCAAAAGCGGCAGTATCACGGACAGCAGGATGAGACCTACTATAAGTGATAACACGATGACTAGCGTGGGCTCTATTATGGAGATAAAACTCTGAAGTCTCTTATCTGTATCCTCTTCATAGAGATGACCGATCTTCTTAAGTATCTCGTCTACATCACCGGTCTTGACTCCTATGGCGATCATCCTTGAGTAGAGATTGCCGAACAGTCCTGCCTTCATAAGGCCTTCGGCGAAGCTGTCTCCGTCTTCCTGTATGGCTCTCTCACATTCGATTATCTGTCTTTCGACCTCATCATGCTCAACAAGCTCCTTGACCATGTTGAGTGCCTGGTATATTCCCATACCGCTCGAGAGCGTCAGCGCCATACCGCTGGCGAAACGTCCGTACGCGATATTACGGAAGAAACTCTTGGTCGGTCCGAAGCTGTTCTTGAGATTACGTGCCAGAGCCTTGCCGGGAGCCGTCCTGCTCATGAATATCACAAATGCCAGAAGAGCTACGAGGATGACTACGAGCACGATCGAATATGTCTGAAGCGACTGACCTATGTGCAAGAGGCTTGCGCTTATTCCTGACATCTCGGTACCGAGCTGTATGAACACCTGATTGAAAAGCGGGAGCACCTTGGTTATCAGCACCACTATGATGAACACCATCATGCAGACCATTATAAGGGGATAGGTGATGGCACTCCTTATATTGTCTGAGACCACATCCTCGTGATTGTAGTAATCCGCGAGCGACTGCATGACCTCATCGAGTCTTCCTGTCTCCTCACCGATGGCCACCATATTCTCCACATATTCCGGGAACAGTTCGCTCGACTTAAGTGAACTGGTGAAACTGTCACCCGACAATGTAAAGCTTATGATCTTGCGCAATACCTCCCTTGTGGCACTGTCCTTGGCGTCATTAAGCATCAGATCAAGACCGTCCTTGGGTGTGATACCGGATTTGAGTATCATCGCCATCTGTTCACAGAAGGCCGCTATCTCGCTGTTGCTCAGTGTAATCTGTTTGCCCATACGTTCTCCTTAATATTGATAAACCTTAGAATAGTTATTACCGTCGCCTATGAACGACTTAAGGAACTTGTCTCCCTGGCTGGCTGCCAGTGTGGGATCCATAAGCTCCCAGTCGGTCCCGTTGAACTCAACTATGCCGTTGACCCAGCCCACATCTTCTATATAAGTGGATACCCATGCATGATATGCATCGCCTGCATATCCGATCTCAAGTCTTGTGGGTATCTGCTGGCTGCGAAGCATCGATGCCATGCACGCCGCATAGTCGAAACATATACCCTTGCCTGTCGCTATGGTCTCATCCGGATCAGGAAGATATCCCGACTTGACGTTGTTAGCCAGATCGGTGTCATATACGACATTATCTATCAGATAATTATATACATTGGATACAACTGCCAGATCATCATCAGCCGTATAAGCCAGTTCCTCACCCAGTTTGACCACATCGGAATCTTCATTGAAGTTCACATACTGATTCGGGTACAGATAGGGAGAATATTCATTGGTTATATTGGCATCGATATTGACAGCGCAAACCTGCGCGTACTTGGTGTCGCTTATGTTCTCAAAAACTCCCACCTGGTACGAACCGGCTCCCTGTGTAAACGGGATCGTCTCTTCGCCGCCGTGAACATCGAATGTATAAGTCGTTCCCTCCGGGCCTGTGACCTGGAGCTTGGGCTTGGCATTGTCACCGGTATAGTTGATGATGAAATATCCGTCATCTGCATTGGATATGTCCAGAGTGACCTTGGCATCCGAATATGCAGTCTCACCTTCCGCAGCGGGTACGAGGACATGCGGAGTATTGTCTCTTGCTCCCTTGACAGGTTCGGCACTCTCCTCCGATTCCGGCTGCGCAGCTTCCTCCTGCGGCTCATCTTCCGGTACGCTCTTAGGCGTATCATCCGCAGATGTATCAACCGTGCTTGCAGAAGGTGCAGGCGCAGTCATCCCGCAGGCTGTAAGTGACACGGATGTCATAATACACAGACTCAGACAACACGGTATTATTAAATTATTCAGTCCACGAAGTGGAAATGGTCTCTTAGGTTTCACATTAACATTATAGTTGTGACAGACGATTATTGCAATATCACTTAAACAGAGGCCCGTATAGTACGGGCCTCTACTGTATGCCTGAATATTATTACCGTTTATTCCTCTGCATTCTCTGCAACTTCTACTACTTCCGCTTCTTTGGCAGTCTCAATGACCTCCGGCTCTTCTTCCGGGATATCGAAGTAATCGGAAAGCTTGTAATCGGTATTGATATGTACATCTCTGTATCTTCTCATACCGGTACCTGCAGGTATGAGCTTACCGATGATGACATTCTCCTTAAGACCGATAAGAGGATCGACCTTACCCTTAATGGCTGCCTCGGTAAGAACCTTCGTCGTCTCCTGGAATGAAGCAGCTGAAAGGAACGAATTGGTCGCAAGGGCTGCCTTGGTGATACCGAGCATTATCTGCACGCCTACCGGAGGCTGCTTGCCTTCTGCTGTAAGTCTCTCACACTCATCCTCGTAGTCGAGAACATCCATGAGATTGCCGGGAAGCACACCCGAATCTCCGCTCTCTTCAACGCGGATCTTCTTGAGCATCTGACGAACGATGACCTCGATGTGCTTATCTGCTATATCAACACCCTGTAAGCGGTAAACTCTCTGTACCTCGCGCAACATGTAATCCTGTACCGCACGTATACCCTTGATCTTAAGAAGGTCATGAGGATTAACGGAACCCTCCGTAAGCTCATCACCGGCCTCAAGTATGGCACCGTCAAGTACCTTGATACGTGATCCGTAAGGGATAAGATAAGCCTTAGATTCGCCTGACTCATCATCCGTGATGACGATCTCTCTCTTCTTCTTGGAATCCCTGATCTCGACACGTCCGCCGAACTCAGCTATGATAGCAAGTCCCTTGGGCTTTCTTGCCTCGAACAGTTCCTCTACTCTGGGAAGACCCTGAGTGATATTGTCTCCTGCCACACCACCGGTATGGAAGGTTCTCATCGTAAGCTGTGTACCGGGCTCACCGATAGACTGCGCTGCGATGATACCTACAGCCTCACCTACCTGAACGGCTTCACCGGTAGCCATGTTGGCACCGTAGCACTTAGAGCATATGCCGTTATGGCAGTGACATGTGAGTATCGTACGGATCTTAACCGAATCGATCTCATTATCTATGATAGCCTTGGCACGTGAAGGTGTGATCATGTGGTTTGCACCGACGATCAGCTTGCCCTTCTTATCAAGTACATCCTCACAGGCATATCTGCCGGTGATCCTGTCTTCGAGACTCTCGATGGTCTCCTTGCCGTCCATGAATGCCTTGACGTTCATGCCGTAGATCTCATCCCTGCCTTCACAGCAGTCCATCTCTCTGATGATGAGTTCCTGTGATACATCGACCATTCGTCTGGTAAGGTAACCTGAGTCGGCTGTACGAAGAGCCGTATCTGACAGACCTTTTCTTGCTCCGTGCGCAGAGAGGAAATACTCAAGTACGTCCAGACCTTCACGGAAGTTAGACTTGATGGGAAGCTCGATCGTACGACCTGTCGTATCTGCCATAAGTCCACGCATACCTGCAAGCTGCTTGATCTGCTGGTTAGAACCACGGGCTCCTGAATCAGCCATCATGAAGATGTTGTTGTATTTATCAAGACCGTCTAACAGATCCTTGGTGATCTTGCCGTCGATCTCGTTCCATGTATCGATGACCGCTCTGTATCTCTCTTCCTCTGTGATAAGACCACGTCTATAGTTCTGAGAGATCTTGTCGACTATTCCCTGAGCCTCTTCAAGAAGTGCCGGCTTTGTCGGAGGCACTGTCATATCAGAGATGGAAACTGTCATAGCTGCCTTGGTCGAATACTTATATCCTGTAGCCTTGATGTCATCGAGCACCTCTGCTGTAACAGATGCGCCGTGGATGTTGATGACACGCTCAAGTATCTGCTTAAGTCCCTTCTTGCCGACATGGAAATCAACTTCGAGCTTAAACTGATCATCCTTGGTCTTTCTGTCTACGAAGCCGAGGTCCTGAGGAAGTATCTCATTGAAGAGGAATCTTCCGAGGGTCGACTCAACTGTATTCGTATACTCCTTGCCGTCAATGGTCTTGGTCACTCTGACCTTGATGCGTGAGTGAAGGGTGCAGGCACCGTTCTCATATGCAAGTATCGCTTCATTAAGATCCTTGAAGTACTTGCCTTCGCCTAAAGCACCTTCTCTTTCCTGTGTCAGATAGTAGATACCGAGGACCATATCCTGTGAAGGAACTGCCACCGGACCACCGTCTGAAGGCTTAAGAAGGTTGTTGGGTGAGAGAAGGAGGAATCTGCACTCTGCCTGTGCTTCCACTGACAGGGGAAGATGTACCGCCATCTGGTCTCCGTCGAAGTCGGCGTTGAATGCCGTACATACGAGGGGATGAAGCTTGATAGCCTTACCTTCTACGAGAATGGGCTCAAATGCCTGAATACCCAGTCTGTGAAGTGTAGGAGCACGGTTGAGCATAACAGGATGCTCTGCTATAACTTCCTCGAGCACATCCCATACGCTCGTATCAAGTCTCTCAACGAGTTTCTTGGCGTTCTTGATATTCTGTGATATTCCGCGGCCAACGAGCTCCTTCATAACGAAGGGCTTGAACAGCTCTATAGCCATCTCCTTGGGAAGACCGCACTGGTATATCTTAAGTTCGGGACCTACGACGATAACTGATCGGCCCGAGTAGTCGACACGCTTACCTAAGAGGTTCTGTCTGAAGCGGCCGCCTTTACCCTTAAGCATGTCTGAGAGCGACTTGAGTGCTCTGTTGCCGGGGCCTGTTACAGGACGTCCTCTTCTGCCGTTATCTATGAGCGCATCTACAGCCTCCTGGAGCATTCTCTTCTCGTTACGCACGATGATGTCAGGTGCGCCGAGATCTATAAGTCTCTGGAGACGGTTGTTGCGGTTGATTATCCTTCTGTAGAGATCGTTAAGATCGCTCGTTGCAAATCTGCCGCCGTCTAACTGTACCATGGGACGGAGATCAGGCGGGATAACAGGGATGACATCCATGATCATCCATGCAGGATTGTTGCCTGACTCTCTGAAAGCCTCGACAACCTCGAGTCTCTTGATGATCTTGGCTCTTCTCTGACCTGTTGAATCTGCAAGTTCTTCTCTTAATGCCTTTGATTCTTCGTCAAGATCGATGTCATTTAAGAGTTCCTTGATGGACTCCGCGCCCATGCCGACCTTGAACTTATTGCCCCACTCTTCTCTTGCATCGAGATATTCCTTCTCTGAAAGGATCTGCTTCTTCTGAAGTCCCGAATCAGCGGGATCCAATACTATGTATGATGCAAAGTAGAGCACCTTCTCAAGTACCCTGGGTGAAAGGTCCAATATAAGACCCATTCTGCTGGGTATACCCTTGAAATACCAGATATGTGATACGGGTGCTGCAAGCTCTATATGACCCATACGCTCTCTGCGGACATTGGCCTTTGTTACCTCAACTCCGCATCGGTCACAGATGACACCCTTATAACGGATCTTCTTATACTTACCGCAATGACATTCCCAGTCCTTGCTGGGTCCGAATATCCTCTCACAGAACAGACCGTCACGTTCGGGCTTGAGTGTTCTGTAGTTGATGGTCTCAGGCTTGGTGACCGCACCTCTTGACCACTCTCTTATCCTCTCGGGCGATGCAAGTCCGATCCTGATCGCATCGAAAGTCATCGGTTGATATGTTTCCCTATTATTAACAGGCATTTTTCCTTCTCCTTAAAGAAATCTCTATCCGGCCGGCTTAAGCCGGTCTGCTGATCCTTGCTGTCTTGACGGCGCTCAGATCAGATTATTCTTCGTCACTTACCTCTGCAAAATCTTCGTCAAGCTCTTCTTCGAAATCCGCATCTTCCTCTGCGTCCTCAAGCTGGCCGTCCTCATTGAACTCCTGCTTGGTAAATCCGTGCATTGCAAAGGATTCGTTGTCTCTTCCGAACCGGTCATCATCACCCATGGTGATACGATAGTCCGTATCGGTATAATCAACGGATTCCATGATCTTGACTTCGGTATTGTCATCACGCAATACTCTGATATCAAGACCGAGTGACTGGAGTTCCTTGAGCATAACCTTGAATGACTCAGGTATGCCGGCCTCAGGGATATTGTCTCCCTTGATGATCGCCTCGTAAGTCTTCACACGACCGATAACGTCGTCAGACTTAACAGTAAGTATCTCCTGAAGTGTATATGATGCTCCGTATGCTTCCAGAGCCCAAACTTCCATCTCACCGAATCTCTGTCCGCCGAACTGAGCTTTACCACCCAGAGGCTGCTGAGTAACCAGAGAGTAAGGACCGGTTGAACGCGCATGGATCTTATCGTCTACCAGATGGTGGAGTTTTAAGTAATGCATGTGTCCGATCGTGACAGGGCTGTCAAAATATTCACCCGTACGACCGTCACGAAGTCTTACCTTACCGTCTCTTGAGATAGGTACACCCTTCCATAACTTCCTGTGTTCTCTGTTGTCTGACAGATACTGCATTACTTCGGGCAGGAGTTCCTTCTTGTGCTTCTTCTCGAATTCCTCCCACTCGAGATTTACATAGTCGTTGGCCAGATCAAGAGTATCCATGATATCGTTCTCGTTCGCTCCGTCGAATACGGGAGTCGCTACGTTGATACCGAGAGCCTTGGCTGCGAGAGACAAGTGAATCTCAAGCACCTGTCCGATGTTCATACGTGAAGGCACGCCCAAGGGGTTAAGCACGATATCAAGAGGACGACCGTTGGGAAGATAAGGCATATCTTCAACGGGAAGTACTCTTGAAACGACACCCTTGTTACCGTGACGACCGGCCATCTTATCACCCACTGATATCTTACGCTTCTGGGCTATATAGATACGTACCGCCTGATTGACACCGGGTGAGAGCTCGTCTCCGTTCTCTCTTGTGAATACCTTGGCATCGACTACGATACCATACTCACCGTGAGGCACCTTAAGAGATGTATCTCTGACTTCTCTTGCCTTCTCACCGAAGATAGCACGAAGGAGCTTCTCTTCAGCCGTAAGCTCGGTCTCACCCTTAGGTGTTACCTTACCGACCAGGATATCACCGGCTCTTACCTCGGCACCGATCCTTATGATACCTCTCTCATCGAGGTCCTTAAGTGCATCTTCGCCGACGCCGGGCACATCACGTGTGATCTCCTCGGGTCCTAACTTAGTATCTCTGGCTTCTGCCTCATATTCTTCTATATGTACTGAAGTATAAACGTCATCCTGTACGAGACGCTCGCTTATCAAAACGGCATCCTCGTAGTTGTAACCTTCCCATGTCATGAAACCGATAAGAGGGTTCTTACCTAATGCAAGCTCTCCGCCACATGTTGAAGGACCGTCTGCTATAACCTGTCCCTCTTCTATATGCTCGCCCTTGACTACGATGGGCTTCTGATTGTAACAGTTGGACTGGTTGGATCTGGTGAACTTCGCTACCTTGTATACCATTTCCTCGCCGTCATCAGCCTTGACCTTGATCTCATCGGCTGCAACATAAGTTACCGTACCTGCCTTGGTCGCTACGATACATACACCGGAGTCGACTGCAGCCTTGACTTCCATACCGGTACCTACAACAGGCTCCTCGGTCATCAGAAGCGGCACTGCCTGACGCTGCATGTTAGATCCCATCAGGGCTCTGTTGGCATCGTCATTCTCAAGGAAAGGAATGAGCGCCGTAGCTACCGAGAACACCATCTTAGGAGACACATCCATGTAATCGAACATGCCCTTGGGATACTCGGATGTCTCATCCTTGAATCTGCCGGCTACGGAGTTACGTACGAAGTGACCCTTCTCATCAAGCTGCTCATTAGCCTGAGCAACATGATAATTATCCTCTTCGTCCGCAGTCATATATACAACTTCGTCCGTTACTACCGGATTCTCCGGATCGGACTTGTCTATCTTACGGTAAGGTGCCTCAACGAAACCGTATTCATTGATACGTGCATATGAAGCCAATGAGTTGATAAGACCGATGTTGGGTCCTTCAGGAGTCTCAATGGGACACATTCTTCCGTAATGAGAATAGTGCACGTCTCTGACCTCGAATCCCGCTCTGTCTCTTGAAAGACCGCCGGGTCCGAGCGCTGACAAACGTCTCTTGTGAGTAAGCTCACCGAGAGGGTTGTTCTGATCCATGAACTGTGACAGCTGTGAAGATCCGAAGAACTCCTTGACTGCTGCCTGTACAGGCTTGATATTGATGAGTGCCTGAGGAGAGATGTCCTCTGAATCATGAGTGGTCATACGCTCACGTACGACTCTCTCAAGACGGCTTAAGCCTATCCTGTACTGGTTCTGTAAGAGCTCACCTGCGGCACGGATACGTCTGTTGCCGAGGTGGTCGATATCATCATCATTACCTATGCCGTATTCAAGATGCATGTTGTAGTTGATAGATGCAAGGATATCTTCCTTGGTCACATGCTTCGGCACGAGTTCATGTGCATTCTTCTGTATTGCTTCAGCTAAGCCTTCAGGGTCTTTGCCGAATTCTTCTATTATCTGGGCAAGAACGGGATAGTACACGAGTTCAGTGATTCCAAGTGCCTTGGGATCACAGTCGATGAACTGTGTTATGTCAACCATCATGTTAGACAGCACTCTGACGTTACGCTCATCAGTCTGGATGAGAACGCTTGCAACTGCCGCGTTCTGGATCTGATCGGCAAGTTCCTTAGTGGCTGTGGTGCCTGCCGTAGCGATGACCTCGCCTGTATTGACGTCTATAACATCCTCTGCAAGTACATGTCCTCTGATACGGTTGGAGAGGAGGAGTTTCTTGTTGAACTTGTATCGTCCTACTCTTGCAAGATCGTATCTTCTGGGATCGAAGAACATCGCGGTTATGAGGCTCTCAGCGCTCTCAACGCTAAGGGGCTCACCGGGACGGATCTTCTTGTACAGTTCAAGCAGACCTTCCTGATAGTTTGTAGAAGCATCCTTTGCAAATGATGCCTCGATCTTGGGCTCATCACCGAAAAGCTCTCTGATCTCTTCATTTGTTCCCACGCCAAGGGCACGTATGAGCACCGTTACCGGAACCTTACGTGTTCTGTCTACTCTTACATAGAAGATATCATTGGCGTCTGTCTCATACTCAAGCCATGCACCACGGTTAGGGATAACCTGGCATGAGAAGAGCTCCTTACCGATCTTGTCATGTGAGATCGAATAATATATTCCGGGCGAACGTACCAGCTGGCTGACTATGACTCTCTCAGCACCGTTGATAACGAACGTACCTGTCTCCGTCATAAGAGGAAGATCACCCATGAATATCTCATGCTCGCTGATCTCTTCCTTCTCCTTATTATAGAGACGAACCTTAACCTTAAGAGGAGCAGCATAAGTAGCATCGCGCTCTTTACACTTCTCGATGGAATACTTGACCTCATCCCTGCATAATTCGTAACCAACGAATTCAAGGCTTAAGTGTCCGCTATAATCTGCTATTGGAGAGATATCGTCGAAGACTTCCTTGAGTCCTTCTTCAAGGAACCAGTTGTACGAGTCCTTCTGGACTTCGATTAGATTGGGCATCTCCAGGACTTCTTTCTGCCTGGAGTAACTCATACGTACCTTTTTGCCACCGTAGGTAGGACGTATTCTGTTCTTTTCCATTGACATTTCACCCCGTTTTGAATTGAATTTTTAGTATGCTTGCGCATATCGCACCACAATAGTGCACTGTCCATTGTACGTCAAGTGCCATAAGCGTGTCAAGGAAAAATTTGAGGAATTTAAAGATATGATAAGTTCCGCATCACGGCCGTCCGGGCGACCGCAGCAGCTGTAAGATAATGACAAATACCCCGGAAATGAATCCGGGGTACTTATACATATGTAAGATAATATTACTTAAGTGTAACCTTAGCGCCAACTTCTTCGAGCTTAGCCTTGATGTCCTCAGCCTCAGCCTTAGCTGCGCCTTCCTTGATAACCTTGGGAGCTGAATCAACGAGATCCTTAGCTTCCTTAAGTCCGAGACCTGTAGCCTCACGTACGACCTTGATAACCTTAACCTTCTCAGCGCCAACCTCTGTAAGCTCTACATCAAACTCATCCTTTTCGTCAGCTGCTGCTGCGCCGGCACCTGCACCTGCTGCTGCTACAACAACGCCTGCTGCTGCAGATACACCGAATTCCTCTTCACAAGCCTTAACAAGATCGTTAAGCTCAAGTACTGTAAGTTCCTTAATAGCATCAATAATATCCTGTGTTGATAACTTTGCCATGATAATGACTCCTTTCGAATAATCTTATTATACAATTCATGCGTCGTTCGCCTTGCGAACGACAGGGATGTTAGTACTTCTCGGCGAAACAGCCTTTGCCGTGAGCCGTAAGAAGTTCTTCATCCTAATGCTGCGAGCATCTGAGCAGTACTTCAACCTTCTGCAGGTGCTGCTTCTTCAGCTGCGAGAGCTGCTTCCTCTGCGGGAGCTGCTTCTGCTGCAGGTGCCTCTTCTGCCTTGGCTTCTTCTGCTACGGGAGCTGCTTCTGCTGCAGGTGCTGCCTCTCCTGCTCCGCCTTTCTCAGCAAGCTGATTCATGACGCGAGCGAAGTTGGTGATAGGTGACTGGATGCTTCCGAGCAACTTAGACAGGAGCTCTTCACGTGAAGGAATTGAAGCAATGCTCTTCATACCCTCGGCATCATATAATGTACCTTCAACCACACCGGCTTTGATCTCAAGCTTATCAGCAGTCTTGGCGAACTTCGCAAGTACTCTTGCGGGTGCTGTAGCGTCTGTAGCTGAAATCGCTACTGCACTGGGACCCTCAAGGAAAGGTGCGAGTGACTCGAAGTCAGTACCCTTGAACGCAAAGTTCATCATCGTGTTCTTGTAAACCTTGTAGTTGACACCGGCTTCACGAAGCTCCCTACGAAGCTTTGTGTCCTGCTCAACCGTAAGTCCGCGGTAATCAACGAGTACTACCGACTGAGCGTCCTTGATGGCTGCGCTGATCTCTTCTACAATAGGCTTCTTAATCTCAACCTTTGCCATTTTCTTTTCCTCCTTATATTATTCTTTTGCCGAAAGAAAAGTGGTATCAAAAAATCCCTCGTCTCACATACGAAGACAAAGGGACACTGTAATCTCACGATTCATTCCTCGGCAGGCGGTCACCCGTTAGAGCCGTTCATCATATGAACAGGCTGCCTGCTGTCTTCGGCACGGTTTTTCAAACCATTTCGTATACTATCACGCATACAATGGTACTGTCAACAGTTTTTTGGCTTTTTATTCGATATTCTCACTTCCGCGGATCATCTTCTTGTCACGTAACCGTCACCGTCAATACTGACTCCGGTCGATATGGACTGCATATAGTCAAGTATCCGGCTCTTCTCCTCTCCTGATACGATAGCCGTACGGCATCCCGACTGTATGGCCGGAATGAATCTTACGGCTGACGTATCACCCTCAAGGTCAAGTGTAACTTCCAAAAGTCCCGTATCCATTGTCTTGGAATTGAACCAGTAATTGCCCAGACTGTATATGACAGGTATGTCACCTATATAGTCAAGCTTCTGAAGTATGTGCGGATGATCTCCGATGATAAGATCCGCACCTGCATTCGCCAACTTCGGCGCCAGCTCATTCTGTCTCCAGTCAGTCTCTTCCATCAGTTCAGTACCCCAGTGAACGTAGACCACGATATAGTCACATTCATCACGCATCTCGGAGATCTTACCGACTATCCTGTCGGGAGACAGACATCTGAAAGTACCGGCACTCGTATCCGTAGCCCCTCTAGTATCGGGATTATCTACCCTCTCTATCTGAGTAGCTGATACGAATCCTATCTTGACATCATTTACGACAAAATAGACCGGTCTGGATGCTTCGGTTATATCACGTCCTGCTCCGACATAGGGCATTCCATCACCCTCTAAGGTCTCAAGAGTATCAAGCAGCGAGACCTCTCCGTAATCATATGTATGATTATTGGCAAGCGACACGATATCAGCCCCTATATCATCCAGGTAATGAACATTGTCGGGATCGGCTCTGAATGTGTACTGCTTCTCAGGGGTGGGGGTTCCTCTTCTTGAATAAGTGAACTCATTGTTCACCATGAATATATCCGCTCCTCTCATCGTATCGAGAGTCTCCTCGCTGAAAGCGGACGAAATATCGCCTCCCTTATTCTTGAGTGTCTCGACGATGGCATAGCCTTCCGCGAGCGATATGTCTCCCGCAAAGAGCAGCCTGATCTCATCGTCAGATGCTCCATCCCTTGAATATATATGGTTCTCCCTGCAATACTCTTCATCCTTAAGGATCTTTCCGTACTTAGAATCGTCCTCTTCTTCTGAGGATGACTCCTCTTCCGTGGAAGGCTCGGGAGTAGGTTCTATCTTCTCTATCTTGGCCGTTACGGTGTTCGGCTCTGAGGGCGCAGTGACCCCGGGGCTTTCCGCAGTCTCAGTCGCTTTCATTTTTACCGAAACGAAATATACGACAGCCGTGCCGGCCGTGACCGTCACAAGTAATGTGACAAGGAACACTATCCATATATGTTGTGCTCTCTTCCTATTATTATGCATATATGTAGTATATCCCAAATCATCTTTCGCGACAACAAAAAAGGACCGACACATATGTCGGTCCTTAAATAAGCTTATTCTTAGTACTTAGCTGTCGAGATCTTCACGCCGGGGCCCATTGTGCAGGCAAGTGTGATGCTCTTTAAGTACTGGCCCTTAAGTGCTGCGGGCTTAGCCTTGAGTATCGCAGACATGAGTGCATCATAGTTCTGAGTAAGCTGCTCCTCTGTAAATGATGCCTTACCAACGGGTACGTGTATGATATTAGCCTTGTCAAGTCTGTACTCGATCTTACCGGCCTTGATATCCTCTACGGCTTTGGTCACATCCATTGTGACCGTTCCTGCCTTAGGATTGGGCATTAAGCCCTTAGGTCCTAATACCTTACCGAGACGACCTACAACACCCATCATGTCGGGTGTAGCAACAACTACATCGAAATCGAACCAACCGTCGTTCTGGATCTTGGGGATGAGCTCCTCACCGCCCACGAAATCAGCACCGGCTGCCTGTGCCTCGTCAAGCTTTGTTCCCTTGGCGAAAACAAGGACTCTTACAGTCTTACCTGTTCCGTTGGGAAGTACAACAGCGCCACGGATCTGCTGATCTGCGTGTCTGCCGTCACAACCTGTACGGATGTGAAGTTCAACTGTCTCGTCGAACTTAGCTGTAGCTGTCTTCTTAACTATTCCTATAGCCTCTGCAGGCTCATACATAACTGTGCGATCTACTAATTTAGCAGCATCGCTATACTTCTTACCATGCTTCATAACGATATCCTCCTAAATCATTCCTCAACAGTTATTCCCATACTTCTTGCAGTACCTGCGATCATGCTCATCGCTGCCTCAATAGAAGCGGCATTTAAGTCAGGCATCTTGATCTCAGCGATCTCCTTGAGCTTGTCCTTAGAGATAGTAGCGACCTTGGTCTTGTTCGGTACGCCCGAACCTGACTTGATGTTGCAGGCCTTCTTGAGCAATACTGCTGCCGGCGGAGTCTTTGTGATGAAGCTGAAGCTTCTGTCTGCATAGACCGTGATGACAACGGGGATGATCATATCACCCTTGTCAGCCGTGATTGCGTTGAACTGCTTGGTGAATTCCACGATGTTGACACCGTGCTGACCAAGCGCAGGTCCAACCGGGGGTGCCGGCGTTGCCTTGCCGGCGGGAATCTGTAACTTAATGTAACCTTCTACTTTCTTTGCCATATGTGGCTCCTCCTATAATGATATATTGTGGTACGGGTTATAGGTGCCCTTCCACTGCGGCTTCCCGGATATTCATCCGGTCAGTCATATTATAAACTGCGCTTAGCGCAATTTACGCACTTCTTCAAATCCGATCTCAACAGGCGTCTCTCTGCCGAAAAGTTCGACATTGATCGTAGCCGTCTGCTTGCTGTAATCGATCTTCTGAACGACACCGATGGTATCCTTCCAGGGACCTGCAACAACAACGATGGTCTCGCCTTCCTCGAAATCGATCGTGACATTCTCAGTCTTGATACCGAGCGGCTTCATCTCCGCATCGGACAACGGTACCGGCTTGCTTCCGGGACCTACGAAGCCTGTCACTCCTCTTGTATTCCTTACTACATACCATGTCTCGTCATTCATGACCATATTGACCAGCACGTATCCGGGGAACATTTTCTTCTGAACCGTCTTACGCGCGCCGTTCTTGACCTCAATGACATCCTGCATGGGAACGCGGACCTCTAAGATCTGCTCTTCAAGTCCTCGATTTAAGATGGTCTTGTCAAGGTCAGCCTTGACCTTGTTCTCATATCCTGAATAGGTATGGGCTACATACCACTTGGCATCCGACTTCTTGCCTTCAGACTCATTAGTCTCAGGCAGATCTGTCTCCACCGTATTAGTCTCTGACATATTAGCCTCTGACATACTTACTCCTTCTTATAAGGTACTGACTCTTACTCCACTTAGTATCGCTTCTCTGTTACATTGACAACAGATTAACACCATACTGCAGAGCAGTATCGAGCAACGAAATGATAACACCGACTATGATCGTAGTGATGATAACTGCGATCGTCTGCTTGGTAAGCTGGTCCTTATTAGGCCATATGATCTTGCCCCACTCAGCCTTAACACCGTCAAAAAAGCTGACTTTGTTCTCTTTTGCGGAATCTGCCATTACTTTGTCTCCTTATGTAAGGTATGTGCCTTACAGAATCTGCAATACTTCTTGGTCTCCATCCTGTCGGGATGGTTCTTCTTATCCTTGGTAGTATTGTAATTGCGCTGCTTACACTCCGTACATGCTAATGTGATCTTGGTACGCATAACTTTATTCATCCTTTCGTATAACTGCAACACTGCGCTGAAAAAAATACAGCACAAAAAAAAGACGTTACGCCTCGTTAGACCAATATAGCACAGGTTAACGAAGGCGTCAACATCTTTTTTCGTATATTTGAAAGCCTTACAAATATATCCTTGATCAGATCGGTTCTACCCTCTGCTGCCCTAAGGAGATCCCCGGCATGGGTTCCGTTTAGCAGTACGAGTTGAACATGAGTCCCGCATAGGCGCTGGCCGTATACGGATTGGAGAAAGTCTTGCCCGGATTCTTGTACTCTACCACCGTCTTATTAATATAGGAAACGGGATTGAGAGATACCTGTCTGGACTTACGCATCATGGCATTGGAGAATTCCTTAAGGGTGTTGACCTTGTCGGTAGCATCATCTGCCACGATGGCCTTGCTGAGCTTGTCCTTGTCTATGGTCATGGTACCCTCGTCATTAAGAGTGATACCCATATCTTCCATATCCTGTCTGTACAGACCTGCAATGCCGTACATCTCACCCATGAGAGCGTTGCTGCGATACATCGTATCCTTATATGCGGTCATCTTCTCCATGAACTGGTTGTAACCGCCGATAAGGTTGCTTATATTCTCAACTGCCGCTTCCGTATCGGGCTTGACGCCGATACGCGTCGCGATCCCTTCTTCAGGGCTCACGCCATTTAGTGTCACTTCGTAGTTCTTCTCTAATATGAAGGTATTGGATGAAGCGGACGCTTCTATACCGTTGACCTTGAAGTGCGCATTGGAAGCTTCTCTCGCAACATAATCTATACCGAAGAACTCCACGGAGCCGGTTCCCAGTACTCTGTCCGTAGGATCCGAGATATTGAACACTCTGCTGTTCTCGCCGAAATGTATCCCGACCTGTGAAGATTCGATACGAAGCGAAGCATTGCCTTCTCCGTCCTCATCCACACTCGATGTAAGATGTATTCCCGAATTATTGATCAGACGACTCAGTCTGTTCTGTATGTCAAAGTTGGTATCATCTTCTCTTACGGTATACTGGAACTCATATCCCTGACCGTTCACGGTCATATCGAAACTGTAATCTCCGGGTGCGAGTCCGAGCTCGTCCATGGGAAGATACTTACCCATATTGACCTGTGCCGAAGCAAGAGACTGTACCTCGATCTCGTATTCGGGTACTTCCTTATTAACATAGCTTACGGAACCGTCCTCACCGACTTCGGTATCCATCGTAAGAGAACCGTTCTCTTCGCCCACATATCTGGCTGAAGCTATACTCTCATCTGAAGAGAAGGCGATCTTGCCGTCAATATCACCGCCTCCGGCCATACCGACCGCAGACATAATGGCATTCTGGAACAGCCTCGACTCTTCCTTAAGTTCTATTATGAATTCACGGGATTCAGGAGAAGACTCCAACTTATACAGAGGAGCATCCTTGTTGACTTTCACCATCGAATTGGTGATACCCTTAAGCTCGCTACGCTTGTGAGTGTCGTACCGGGTATCGCTCTTCTTAGGTGCATATGTAGTTAGATACTGATTATATACAGTGTTAAGTGCTGCCGAATATGCCATACCCTGCTCCTCCTTCCTTCCATGATCAGAGCCATACAATCCTTGTATGAGCGAGAGTAGTCATTACTCTAATAAACATATTCACTCTGTCGTGTACTATAGAATTAGACACTACACCTAGGGTATAATACATTATAGTACAATGATACTGTATCACTAAAGTATCAAGCCTGTCAACACTTTTTCCTGTAAAATACTGTATTTGTAAAAGTTCCGCAATCGCACAATATTCGTACAATTCGAAAAATTTATTTAAGATCCCTGATACGTTGCCCGGATCGACCGTTCATCAGCCTTATCTTCAGGGCATCGGTCCGGATCATCCGATTATCGGGAAAGCCTCGAGCACATATACGGTTCTGGGCGGTATCGTGAAGGATCCTCCGAGCTCCACCTTGTCCTGTACCACCGATATCTCTCTGAACGTATCTATCATAAGGTAGAAATGCATCCCTTCGGGGGCTGCAGGAAGTGTTACCGTCTGTTCCTGCCAGTATGCATTGATCGCCACATATACGAGTTCATCCTTGCCCGCCTTGTTCCTGCCGGCATACATGATACCAACATAGTGATGACCGTTACCCCAGTCTGTCCAGAATGGCTGTAAGCCGTGCTGGCTGATGCAGGGATAGTTCATCGAGCACTTCTCGGTATCTATACGTATAACACGATGCTGCTTACGATACCATATCATATACTGGGCAAATGTGAAGAGCGTATGGTTCTTCTCAACCTTGGTCCAGTCCAGCCACGAGATGATATTGTCCTGACAGTAGGCGTTGTTATTGCCGAACTGTGTGTTACCAAACTCATCTCCCGCAAGGAACATCGGAATGCCTCGGCTCAGCATCAATGTAACAAAAGCATTACGTATAAGCCTGCGTCTTAAGATCATCACGGATTCATCATCCGTCTCGCCTTCGAATCCGCAATTCCAGCTGTAGTTGTCATTGGATCCGTCGGTATTGTTCCAGCCGTTGGCTTCATTATGCTTGTAATTGTACGAATACAGATCCGCCATCGTGAAGCCGTCATGACATGTGATGAAATTCACCGATGCGAAATGGCCTCTGGTATTGCCTCCGTATATATCGGGCGATCCGGAAATCCTGTTAGCTGCCGCCGCCTCCATATGATCGTCACCTTTAAGGAAGGCTCTTACATCATCTCTGTACTTACCGTTCCATTCCATCCAACGGTTCCATGAAGGGAAGCTTCCCACCTGATACATTCCGCCGGCATCCCATGCCTCGGCTATGAGTTTGACATCACCAAGGATCGGGTCGAATGCAAGCAGCTCAAGCAACGGGGGCTTACTTAAAGGTGCACCGTCTTCGTTACGTCCCAGGATAGATGCAAGATCAAATCTGAAACCGTCTATACGATAAGCGATCACCCAATGCCTCAGGCAGTCCAGGATGAACTGTCTTACGATGGGGTGATTGCAGTTGAGCGTGTTACCGCAACCCGAGAAATTATAGTAATATCCCTCCGGGGTCAGCATGTAATATATATTGTTATCCATGCCCTTAAACGAGAATATCGGACCGTGCTCGTTGCCTTCGGCGGTATGATTGAACACTACGTCTAAATATACCTCAATCCCGTTTTCTTTGAGCAATTTGATGAGTCGCTTAAGTTCATTACCTTCTCGGTTATACTCCGGCTTAGAGCTGTAAGCGGTATTGGGTGAGAAATAATTAACCGTATTATAACCCCAGTAATCAAGAAGCTGATTGCCGTTATACTCTCTGGCATCATGCATCTCGTCAAACTCGAATATCGGCATGAGCTCAATGGCCGTAACTCCGAGCTCCTTAAGATAAGGGATCTTCTGGCGAATGCCGTCGAATGTTCCCGGAAAGTCCACTCCCGAAGAAGCATCCTTCGTAAAGCCCCTGACATGCATCTCATATATGATGACATCCTCGATGGGTGTGTGAAGCTGCTTGGTATCACCCCAGTCGAAATCGTCTCTTACGACTCTTCCTCTGTAGCCCGAATACTCCGGTGCCGTACCTTCCAGTCCCCATTCTCTTAAGCCCGCAACAGCCTTGGCATAAGGATCGAGCAGTACCCTGTCCTTGTCAAAGAGCAGTCCCCTCGAAGGATCGTAGGGTCCGTCCATTCTGTATGCATATTCCAGATTCTCCGCCTCTAAGCCGAAGACGATTATCGAATAGCAGTTGCCTATCCTGTAATTGTCCGGGAAAGGGATGACTGCGAACGGATCCACTGCCTTACGCTTGAACAGCAGCAATTCACATCCCGTTGCCTGATTGGAATGGATCGTGAAATTGATGCCTCCCGGGATTACGGTCGCACCGTTGATCTCATAGAATCCGGGCCTGACTTCGTACCCGCTTATCATATCCATGGGCACGAAATTGATGTGCTGATTGCCCAGTCCGGCGATACCGTCGTCTGTTCTGGCATTGGTTCTCACTTCTTGCCTGTGTGTTTCCATCATATCTCCTGTCCGGGGTCGCTTCGATGCTATGCTCTGAGTTCTGCGCTTACTGCATCAAGTGCGGCCTCAATGACCTTATCCATATCGTAATATCTGTACTGCCCCAGTCTTCCCCCGAAGATCACGTTCTCCTGCTTATCGGCCAGCTTCGAATACTCTGCATACAGCGTCTGATTGCGCTCGTCGTTGACAGGATAGTACGGCTCATCCCCATCTTCGTATTCCTTGGGATACTCGTATGTGATGACCGTATCCGGGATCTTCTCCGGATCGTTGATATATTCAAAATGCTTATGCTCGATCACTCTCGTATAAGGTATGGCCCTTTCGGTATAGTTAACCACAGCATTGCCCTGATGATTGGCCACGCCCTCCTTGAGCTCGGTCTCAAACTTAAGTGTCCTGTACTGAAGATGACCTAAGCTGTAGTCAAAGTACTCATCGATCATGCCCGTATATACGATCTTTTTAAAATTCAGGGCATCTGACTCTTTCGCCGCATTCGCTTCCATGAGATCAGCATACGAACACTTAAGTCTTACTTCCGTTCCGTCCAACATCTTCCCGACCATCTCAGTGTATCCGCCGACCGGTATGCCCTGATATGTATCGTTGAAGTAATTATTGTTGTATGTGAACCTTACCGGCAGTCTCTTGATTATAAAAGCCGGAAGTTCCTTACAGTCTCTGCCCCACTGCTTCTCCGTATAGCCTTTGATGAGCTTCTCATAGATATCCTTACCCACAAGACTAAGAGCCTGTTCTTCAAGGTTAGCGGGAGCGACACCGTCTTTAAGCCCCAAGGCCTCTCCGGCCTTGTCTATCTCACTTGCAAGCTTACGCTTTGCTTCATCGGGTGTCCTTACACCCCAGAGAGCATGGAAAGTGTTCATGTTAAAGGGGAGATTGTATAATCCGTCCTCATAGACCGCAACGGGAGAATTGACGTAATTATTGAACACGGCAAACTCATTCACATAGTCCCATACCTTCTTATTGCTCGTATGGAATATGTGTGCTCCGTACATATGTACATTGATGCCGTGTGTTTCCTTGGTATATATATTGCCGGCCAAATGATCTCTTCTGTCGATCACAAGACACTTCCTGCCGGCCTTGTTCATCTCATGGGCAAATACTGCTCCGTACAGCCCCGCTCCAACTATCAGATAATCATATGATGCTGCCATTACAGTGTCGTGACCCCCTCGCCAAGATCAGTTTTGTCAGGTCCTGCGCAGAAGTCCAGATCCCTGTTGAGTATTCCCGCAAGATAAGAGAATGCACTGTTGGCCATGATAAGCCCCTTGCACCTTGTCATAAGCTGAAGATCGACATAGCTCTCTGCTCCGAAATTACCTGACACATATGTCACCTTCGGTGCGAACTGCAGACCGAGTTCACCGGAATGCTGATTACACCAATACAGGTCATCGGAGAACACGAAGAGTTCGTAGTCCCTGGTATAATCCGTAAGTCTGTCTATCGCCTCTCTGTAATAATCGGTCTCTAAGTTGATGCCGAGATCCAGATAGTCACCTCTTCTGATATGCAGGGCAACGGCATAGGTGCCCTCTATCTCTTCGAGATATTTCTTGGCCTGCTTGGACTTAAGCTCCGGGAACTTAAGTTCATCCAGGAACACGTCCTTGTGAAGATCGAACCAGTTCTCATCCACCCAGTTGCCGTGGTAATATACATTGTCCGCCTTGATATCGAGGATATCCGGATAGAAAGGCCCAACCGGAGTCATACGGAATATCTCACCCGAGAAAGGGTTGGTCATCGTGTAGTCATCAGTCTCCGCATACATCACGATATCCTCTCCGCACTGAAGTATGATCTCGGGAATGCTGGCCCCATTCTTCTTAAGTTCCACATATTCCTTCCATATATCAGGTTCAAAGTTACGGCTTAAAAGCTTTGGCTTGACACCGAAGACCTTCTCTATCTCATAACCGTTATGTACATTCCCTGCAAAAAAAGCAGAATCATCGAGATACCATGTCTGTCCTTTGTCCGACATCTCACCGCATCTGTAGAATATGTACTGAAAAACCTGATTGGCCAATCCTCCGCTTAACTGTTGAATCTTCATATGCTGTAACCCTCCTTCATCTTCCCACTTCTCATACGTGATCTATCCCTGTCACCTATTTCTTTTTGTCCATGAACTGCGGTGTGACCGCGTTTAACTTATTCGATACCTTGTAATAATCATATGCAGCACTCGATACCTTGCGCTGATCCTGTATGTTCTTCTTCTCAAATGAGAATCTCTTCTCCATCTCCGCTTTGTTGCGCGCCTCTATGGCTTCTATCGAGGTACTGAGTTCCATCACCGTACGGATCTTGTCCTGTATACCGGCTATCTCATCCTTATGCTCATCCTTATGATCGTTAAGTTCGGACCTTATCTTGTCATAGAGTGCTTCGAAGCCTTCATCCAAGCTTATCAGTTCGCTTATAAGAGCATCCTTGGCGTCCATATTGGCATCTATGTCCTCAAGTTCGGCAGTATTCTCTATGAGCTCTTTCTGTTCTTTACTCTTATCCTCTATGGCACGAAGGATCCCGGCCTTCTTATCCAGGCTCTCACTTAAGATCTTTAAGTATTTACCAAGCATTGTCATTCTCCTTTATATACGGGCTTATGACCCCTTATCTTATTGAATATTATACACAAAAAAACAGTGGTCCGCAATTACGGACCACTGTGATCTGTGTCATCAAAAAGCCTTTATTTGACCTTATTCTTCTTCATGACTTCTACCCATGTATCTCTCATGGAGCGAAGGTGTGTCAGGACTTCCTTGAGTATCTCCGGATCCTTGTGGAGATTGGCTTCTAAGAGTCTCTGAAGAAGATATACATATACTCTGTCGAAATCTTCTGCCACGGGGTACTTGCGGTCAAGAGTGCTCCTGAATTCCTCGATGATACGCTGCACTCTGACTATATTGCTGTGCGCCTTCTGTATATCCTTCTGCTCTATTCCGAGGATCGCGATATTACAGAACTTGATGGCTCCGTCATAGAGCATCAATGTAAGCTCCGCAGGTGATGCTGTCAGGATCTTGCTGTTATTGTATTGCGCATATGCATTGGGAAGTGCCATGCTTCCTTTACCTCCGTGTATCTTTTATTTTGTTATTATATCACAAATTCCTACTTGCTGCTGAACAATCCGCCGAGAGCTGATTCCTGACTCTGGAGCTTGGCCATTGCTTTCTCCATACGTGTGAACTTCTTGTAGTAGAAGTCTTCCCAGGTATTGATCTTCTCTTCCTGCTTGCTTATCTTGTTCTTGTAGTCATCATACTCGTTCTTCAAGGCCTTGTCGTTGTAAACCGTGAATGCCGAACTGTAATCGGTACGGGCCATGAGATCGCCCAGCTTATTGTACAGGCTCTTACCGAGTCCTGCGAAGAATTCAGCCACCTGGTCGGGATCCGAAGCGATCATTGCCTTGAGCTTGTCTTCCTTGGCCTTGGTGCTGTCATCATCGGGATCTCCGTCTATATGGTAAACGCCCTTCTCATTATCAGCAGCTTCGAAATAGCCCAATGTATTGATGCCGAAGTCGCTTAAGTAGAGCTTTCTGCCGTCTTCCATTGTAACGCCGCCGAGCATGATCTTCTTCATCTCGTTTGTTACATTACCAAGAGTAGAATCCTTACGAAGGAGAGCTGACTTGATCTTGTCTTCCCATTCCTTGACGTCATCCTCTTTCATCTCTTCCTTCTCTTCATCGGACAACATCTTGTACTTGGCTGCACTCTCAGCATTGTAGAGCTTGTCCATCTCCTTGATGAGCTCATTGTATTCCTTAAGGAAGCCCTTGATCTTGTCATAGATACCGTCGGTATCCTTCTGAGTCGTGAGCGTGATCTCATCGGACGTCATGTTATTGAGCGTGATCGTCAGGCCGTTGATCTCGAATGTATTGCCTGTTGATGTATATGTCTCGCCGTTTAATTCTATCTCTGCATCGGCCGCTTTGATCCTCTTACCTTCGAATTCGCCGTTATCAAGCTTACCTATTCCGAGTGTATGAAGCACATCATTATCGCCGTCCAATGTAAAGTCATTGGCCGTACCCATGCCTGAAGCACTTATATAGAATCTCTGGTTCTTCTCATCGAAATTGGCCTTAACGCCTGCTGCATTCATGGCATCGACTACGTCCTTGATGGTCGTATTCTCATTGATCTCAATTGAAACGGGATTCTCTGTAGCATTGGCACCGTTCTTGATCGTGATGGTCTTAGAGCCGCCCTCACCAAGTTCCAGTCCCATATCTACGAGTTTGGTGGAGTTCTTCCAGTCAGCCTTGACCGGTTCATCAATTCCTTCAAGCTTGATCTTGAGCTCTGCACCGGTATGATATCCGGCCTTGGCCATGCTGACCATCTTAAGGGTCTGAACTGTCTCAGGAGCATTGCTGCCGGTAACGATCGATACGGCAGAGTTGCTTGCCTTGGTCGTCTTCTTGGCATAATCCGACTGGAATCTCATATCTGACAGCGACTTGCTGTACAGATTGTAGATCTTGGTATTGAGTTCTTTCCAGGCATCCTGTTTCCAGCTTAATTTCTTCTGGTCTTTCTCCAGATTCTCTTTCTTGGTCGATTTAGCTTTTACGAGCTCTGCTACGATGGCTTCCGTATCGAGCCCTGAGTTCATTCCTGATAATCTTACCGGCATATTGTACCTCCTGTCTTCCGTGACATAAAAATCGCATCCTTGCTTTGTTCTTCATCGCCCGCGCTGCAAGCAACGGGGTGTTACCTCATCCCGATCATCTCTTCTCGTCTACGAGGATCCCTGCCATCTCCCAAACCTTGGCTATCATATCGAGTGTCTTCTCAGGCGGGAGTTCCTTGATGGTCTTCTTGGTATCCTTGTCAACCAACTTGATGGTCACACGGTTCGTGCCCTCATGTATACCGAATACCGCTTCGGTATTGATCTTCTTGTTGATGTTCTCAACAGCCTTCTTGATCTGCTCAAGATCGGGCTCTTTCTGTTCCTGATTGTTGTAATCCTTGCTCTCTTCAGATGTCTTGGCTACTATCGCCGTATTATCATCCATCTTGGGAGTTGCCGAGTTCTCAGATATTACATCCGTGTTCTGAGTGTTCGCATTGTCTACAGGCTGTACCTTAACAGTGGTCTGTACCTGCATTGCAGTCATTGTTCCGATAGGCTCTATTGCCATAATGATTCACCTCCTTGCGATCATTTTGCGTTATGCACGGGAAATTCGCGACTTTTCCCGTACCTGTCAATAAAAGGTCAGCAGTACATAATGATCCTGCTAACCTTTATATCGGCTGTTACTTAAGAATAATTAACAGATAAATGTAATTTTTGTAAAAATCATTTGAACAGATCTGAAAGTGCCGTGAGGCTCGCAGAACTCATGGCCTCCTCGTTCTCCTTCTGGATCTGCAGATATACTTCCTTACGGTATACGGGAATCTCCTTGGGAGCCGTGATACCTATCTTGACCTGATCGCCCTTGATCTCAAGAACCGTTACCTCGATATTATTGTTGATAACGAGGGCTTCATTCTTCTTACGTGATAATGCTAACATATTAGTCCTCCTTATCCTTCTTGATTATATCGTATATAGGGAAACGCACCGGATACTTGTCCGAATCAACTATTATCTGGCAAGCCTTCTTCTCATCCGCATTGATGACAAAAGGTGCCTGAAGATTGACGCTCATCAGCTTCACATCCTTCGGTACCGTAAGTGTTACGAGTACGAGTACCGATTCGGGATTGATCTCGCCAATGGGCTTGAGCAACTCATCCTCTACTACAGGATTGTAATCGGGACATACTGCGAGCGGATCCATGACCGGCATAGCGAAATTAGGCTCCTGGAGTGACTGCATCCAGCGCACCGGCGTGTCTCCTTCCTTCTCTGCATCATGCACCAGCGCAAAATCGGTAAGATCGGGGAATCCTATAATGCCGCCCTGGAAGTGGATGATCTTGTCGTCTGCGATATCTATCTCGCCGAAAACTCTTGTATTAACCTTCATCTTGTATATAACCCTCCTTTGCCTAACTGTATATTAGTATATCATACTATCAGATGTATTGCATTAACGATGTCTGCAGAATCTTGCTCGTACTCATGAGTGCTGCCTGATATGTGAGCTCGGCACCCTTAAGCTGAAGTGCCACATCAGTGATCTCAACATTCTCATTCTCGGATTCGAGAGTCTCGAAATTTGTCTTCTGGCTCATGAGCCTGTTCTTGATAAGATCCAGCTTCTTCTCTCTCGTACCGCAGTTGGTCGTTGCCTCATTGACCTTGTCCAGATGCTTCTGCATCTTGGTGATCGCGCCTTCGAAGAGCTCCTGATTCTTTTCTTTTAAAAATGTGAGCGACTTATTTGCTGCATCGATCTGGTTGGTTAAGATCTTGTAATTCGTCTCGTAGGCAGCATCCTGCTTGAGTTCATCACGGATCTTGTTAAGTCTCTTAACGGTCTCATCCATGTCAATGACTGCCTGCATTGAATTTACAAGGTCATCCACGTCTCTGCCGATGGCATGTGTGAACACTTCATCTGCCGTTGTATTGATACGGATGGACTGATTAAGTCCCACGTCATATTCTATGGCCTGCTTCTCGACGATACCGCTTAAGTAGTCGGTATTGTAGTTGATGTAATTATTCGGCGCATCATCCGTATTGGACATGTCGGTACATGCGAAGTAATGCTCAGGCTTAAGATCGTCCTTCTTCCATGTGGACTTGTTATATGTGATCTGGATCTGCGACTCGTCCTTGGTAGGTGTCGTCACATCATCCTTAAGCTTCATCATCCTCTCGTACAGAGACTTGCTCACGAGCAGTTCTCCGGTCTCGGGGATCAATATCGCACTGTATGCATTCGCGGGATCGGCTATAGAATTGCCATCTCCGTCCTCAAGCGTTCCGTCCTCATTGACCTTACCGTTGGTTCCTATGGCAGCTGCCACTCTCTTGTCGAAATCCGCCATCTGCTGATAGGGATTATAATCCGCCGTCTGTGAAACGATCGTGGGTGTGACATTAAGAACGGATGTTGTATACTGATCTGCCACTTTCGCATTCGGATCACCTGCGATCACAGAGGGGTCATATAACTTGATCGTGGGAACCGTATCCTTGTCCACATTATCGTATGAGAGCCTTATCCTGTATATCTCCTGCTCTTCGATACCCTGCTCGACAACCGTGTCATATGTGCCCGGACCGCCGTTTGAATCCGTATATGTTCCGTTGGTAAAGTTGGCGTCATTGATGCCGTTTAAGTAATCCGAATTGATGAACTTCACGGAATCGAGCACGTTATTGTTGATCTGCTCGGTGATCTGATAAGGCCTTTTCTCGGATGCCGTGAACTTGACCGTAGTCTCTGTTCTGTATCCTGTAAATACCGATCTGCCGGCATAATCCGCATTACCTGTTGCATATACTTCGTCGCGAAGGGCCTTGAGCGCATCAAGGATCGTGTCACGGTCAGTCGCGGTCAGTTTTTCGGAAGAACCCTTGGTGCACTGCTCGATCATATCCGTGATGACACTTGACACTGTTGTCAGTGAGTCTTCCGTAACCTTCATCCAGCTCTCGGCATCGGCCACGTTCTTCTCATAATACTGAGTGACCTGGCTTACATTGGTACGAAGTCTGAGCGATCTTATGGCTACGACCGGATCATCCGAAGGACGTACGATCTTCTTTTCTGTTGCCATCTGATTGTTGAGCTTGTCCTGCAACACCTTATTGGTATTGATATTGGCTATTGAATTGCCTTGTATGACCTTGGTGGTAACTCTCATTAAAAAGCCTCCTGATACTTAACATTAAACGCCGGTCTGGAGAATAAGTCTGTCGTATACTTCCGTAAGCGTCTGGATCATCTTGGATGCAAGAGTGTATGCATTCTGATACTTGATAAGGCTGACTGCTTCGTCATCCGAATCCACACCCGAGATCGAGATCCTCTGATTGTCTATGTTCTTGCCTATGTTCTGATAGTTATTGTAGAATGTCGTAGCATTCTTGGCATTGAGCGCCACATCCGAGAGCACGCATGTCAGGAATTCCTGTGTAGCTGCTCCTCTGTAGTTGGCCACGTCCTTGTTGGTGGTCATCTCGATGAGTCTGCCTGCTATGTTGTACTCATCCGTACCTGCAGACTTGTCAGACTTGGTAGCCATCTTGCCGGGATCATCGACTATGGCCTTTAAGATGTCCATGTTCTTGGCTGTCATCCAGTAATAACTGTCCTGACCCATATCAACCGTATAGCTTGTGCCTTCCGGAATATATTTGCCGTACTTGGCGTCTCTGAACATGTACTGAGCTTCTTCGGTTGCCTT
>CAMNDJ010000015.1 GCA_946535225.1 uncultured Lachnospiraceae bacterium | reverse complement strand
TCGGGTGCGCCCGCTCTATTCTGTCGTGCGTGAGAAGCTTCAAACGTCCGGTGGTCATTTTCAAGACCCGAAGCGGGTGCGCCCGCTCTATTCTAACGTGCGTGAGAAGCTTCAAACGTCCGGTGGACGTTTGAAGGACCCGAATCGGGTGCGTGCACCCGATTCATGAAATAAGGCAGAGCCTTTACGGCTCTGCCTTATTTCATAAATCACCGTGCGTGAGAAGATTCGAACTCCCGACACCTTGGTCCGTAGCCAAGTGCTCTATCCAGCTGAGCTACACGCACACATTACCTTTAACGGCAACGAACTAATGTTACACATAATCACGGGAATTGTCAAGAGCCAAGTGCTCATAACAATTCCCGCAGAAATCTCAATAAACTTCAAGCATCATTCAGGCCGGCAGCGATCAGTCCCTAATATCACCCAAGAAGGCTACGACCACAAGGCTGGCGCCCGTGTGAGTACCGATCATGGGTCCGGCATTGCCGATCAGGATATTCTTATATCCCTGTTCCCCAAGCATCTCTTCCACATAAGCCGCATCCTCGGGAACATTGCCGTGACATATCATGATCACATTCTCGTAATTCTCATCCTTACGTGAGCCCTCATGCTCTTTCATGTACTCGACCAGATACGCAAGTGATTTCTTGCGTCCGCGAAGCTTCTTGGTCACCTGAAGCTTTCCTTCGTCATCCACGATTATAAAAGGCTTGACAGAAGCCAGGGTTCCGAGTACCGCACTGCTCTTGGATACTCGACCGCCTCTCCACAGATCGAAGAGATTGTCCACCGTGATCGCCAGCAATACCTTCTTTGCATTATCACGGCACCACTTTGTCGTTTCTTCGAAGCTCTTGCCCTCGTCACGCATCTTAACCGCATACCATACGAGCAATCCCACACCGAGAGAGCCTGTAAGACTGTCAACAACCTCTATCTTCTTACCGGGGTGTTGTTCCATGATCTCATCAGCACCGATCTTGACACTTCCAACGGTGCCCGACAGTCCGGATGACAGACCTATATATAAGAACTCATCCGTTTCATCTATATGCTCCTCAAAGAATTCCTTGGCATCCTCAGGATTGATCTGAGATGTGGACGGCTTGGCACCTTCACTTAACATCTTGTAAAACTCCGATGCGGGAAGCTGCTTATTCTTCCCATTGATCACCTCTCCGTCCAGTATGGTGCTTAGATACATGCAGCCTACGTTCTTCTCTTTAAGGAAGCTCTCCGGCAGATCCGATCCGTTATCCGTTACTATACTAAACATCATTTCCTCCAACTCGCTTAAATCACCTGTTTCAATTCAGTCACTATGTCATTATACATATAGAATAAACGTTTGTAAACAACAAAGACAAAATAACTACCCTATATAGTATTCAATACTACATGGGTAGCTATTTGTTAAAACCTGACTCTCAACGTGCAACAGCCTGTACTGCCTGTGTCTGGGTCGGATCATTATTCAATCCCAGTGCGGCCTCCATTACTTCCTGATTGCCGTTATCCACTGCAGTTACCAAAGCCTCGCTCGCTGCGGCAACCGCCTCACCCGCAAGTGTCTCCTGCACAAGTTCGGCATTCTCCTGCTGCCTCTGACCGGCCGCTTCACTCGCAGCCTCTCTGGTCTCCATATTCCTCTGATACTCGCTTCTGGTAATACGTCCGTCTCTGTAGAGCTGTTCAACCTGATCTTTCGTAAGACCCGTAAGGTTATCAACATGTTCCTTGGCAGTCTCTACTACGGAATTGCCCTTTTGTGTAGCTTCTTCTATGATAAGGTCTTTACGGGCATTGGCGTCTTCGTTATCAGCGTCTCTGAGTTCATTGCGCTCCTTAGCCCTTTCGGCATTGGCTTCGGCAGTTTCCTTCATCTGCTCCATGGCTTTTGCCTGATTCTCTTTGGTCTTCTCTATCTGTGCCCTCATGGACTCCATTGCATCTTCGTTGGCCTCTATGCTGACCTTGTTCTGCTCTGCAACAAGTCCATCCTCGCCATTCTCTATGACTGTTCCGCCTGCCTTGGCAGAATCCGCTCCGTCCCGGGTCACATTAAGTCTGTCACCCTGTTCTGATACTGCTTTGATAGCGGATTCTTCTTCTATTATACCCTCCGCTTTCTCTGCTGCAGACTCTGTGGCAGTAACATCACCCATAGCCTCGACCGCCTTCTTGGCAGCATCGGAAACGGCATCAGTCACTCCCTTCGCATTAGAAGTATTCTGAGTATTTATTGATACATTCTGATCGGCATTGATCGCATTATTCAAATTGATATCCATAGCCATAGGTAACCTCCTTGTCCGCATCCGGTCAATATTTACAGATGCATATATAACTCCATACACTTTCAATATATCATATTTTTGCTATCAGAACAACACTTTAGTGCTGCTGCAACCTATCCTGTCACAGCCGGCTTCGATATATCTCTCCATGTCTTCCTTAGTCCTTATACCGCCTGCTGCCTTGATCTTCACATCAGGACCGATATGCTCCTTAAACAGCTTAACATCCTCTATGGTCGCACCGGCAGTCCCGAATCCCGTGGAAGTCTTGATATAGTCGGCACCGGCATCCGTAACGGCCCTGCACATCGCTATCTTCTCTTCTTGCGTCAGATAACAGGTCTCCACTATGACCTTGAGTATATGCTCGCCGCAGATCTCCTTCATGGCCCTTATCTCGTCCGTTACGGCCTTATAGTCACCGTTCTTGACGTCCGTGATATTTATGACCATATCTATCTCGTCCGCTCCGTCCGTAAGCGCGACCCTGCACTCACATAGCTTTGCCTCTAAAGATTCGTATCCGAGGGGAAAACCTATCACGGTGGCTATCTTAAGCTTATCCCCGTATTTTGCCTTGATACGGCCGATATAGTTCGGAGGTATGCACACGGATGCCGTCTCGTACTCTATGGCTTCCGTGCAGAGCTCATCTATCTGCTCCCATGTTGCTACGGGCTTAAGCAGTGTGTGGTCAATATAATGTGCTATCTCTCTGTTAGTCATCGAATCTCTTAACTCCTTCCTCTGATACAAGTGCATAGACCAAAGGACCTCTCTCCTTCTTCTGATCTCCTATGGTCATCGCTTCTAAATACCTTGCCGCCGCACCCTCGAACAGTTTCTCATCATCGGCATAGAGGGTTGCGAGCACATCGCCTGTCTTAACCTGATCTCCGGTTTTTTTCTTAAGGATCACGCCTGCCGCATAGTCTATCTCACTCTCAAGCGTCTCTCTGCCTGCACCGAGCATGGCAGAAGCTATACCGCAGCCTGCGGCATCCATGGCCGTGATATATCCGTCCTTGGGGCTTGTTACGTCATATGTATATTTAGCTTTGGTAAAATTGTCCGTATCTTCGATCACCGAAGAGTCGCCACCCTGTGCCTTCACCATGGCGATCAGTCTCTTAAGTGCGGACCCGTCATCTATGACCTTTCTTGCCAGTTCCTCACAATGCGCCTCATCACCTAAGCCTGCGAGCACCATCATATTGGCGGCCAGTCCTATACACTCATGCGTAAGATCTTCAGGCCCTCTGCCCTTAAGTGTATTGACTGCTTCTATGACCTCTAAGCTGTTGCCTATGGCATTGCCAAGCGGCGTATCCATATCCGTGATCATCGCTCTGGTCCTTCGACCGGCATTCTCACCCAAAGATACCATGACCTCAGCGAGTCTTATGGCATCATCAGTCTTCTTCATAAAAGCACCGCTTCCGACCTTGACATCTAAGAGGATACAGTCGCTTCCGGCAGCTATCTTCTTACTCATTATGGATGATGCGATAAGGGGGATGCTGTCAACCGTTGCCGTGACGTCTCTTAATGCATACATCTTCTTATCCGCAGGTGTAAGATTCCCCGACTGGCCTATGACGCTTATGCCGGTCTTTCGTACTACGTCGAAAAACTCCTGCTCGTTAAGATCCGTCCGGTAACCCGGGATCGACTCAAGCTTATCCACGGTCCCGCCCGTGTGGCCTAAACCTCTGCCGCTCATCTTGGCTACCTTGACTCCGTTGGCCGCAACGATGGGCGCCACGATGAGTGTAGTCTTATCTCCCACTCCGCCGGTCGAATGCTTGTCTACCTTGACCCCTTCTATCGGCGAAAGATCCACCATATCTCCCGACTCTGCCATGGCTGTCGTAAGTGAGAGGATCTCCTCATCATTCATACCCTTATAGAATACGGCCATAAGGAAAGCACTCATCTGATAATCAGGTACATCGCCGCGTACAAATCCGTCAACGATATATCTTATCTCGGCATCACTGAGCACTCCGCCGTCACGCTTCTTCATGATAAGGTCATACATTCTCATGGGGCAAAACCTCCGTTACTTAAGATTGTCAAACGAATAAGGCATCAGTTCCCTTAAGGTGAATATCTTCTCTTCCATGTCGTTACTGAGCACGACTTTGAACCTGTCCATGTCGCAGAACTCGGTCATAACCTGTCTGCACATTCCGCATGGAGGACAGAAATCCGCAGGTTTGTCCGCAGGAGCTCCTACGATGGCTATGGCCTCAAACTCGCCTTCGCCCTCGCTCACGGCTTTAAAAAATGCAGTTCTCTCCGCGCATATGGTCGCTCCGTATGACGCATTCTCTATATTGCATCCTGTATATATGCTGCCGTCCCTGCAAAGAAGCGCCGCCCCTACCGTGAATTCCGAATAGGGCGCATATGCTCTCTTTCTGGCTTCCCTGGCTTTCTCAATGAGTTCCCCGTAATACATCCTTAACCCTCCTGACTGCCCGTGCGCTTATACGTTACCTTATATCATTCCAAAAACTTAAGCCCTCTGTCTTTTGCCCTGCTTCGAATATATCGAGCACCGTTGCCGCAACGTCCGCAAAAGAAGTCCTGGTACCGAGATCCACGCCCTTTCTTATATCCTTGCCGTACACAAGAAGCGGTACCATCTCTCTGGTGTGATCCGTTCCCTTATATCCCGGATCGCAGCCGTGATCTGCAGTGATCATAAGGATATCCGTATCGCGCATCCTCTCAATGAAAGTCTTTAAAGATGCATCGATCTCAGATACGGCGTTCGCATATCCGTCGATGTCACGTCTGTGGCCGAATATCATATCCGTATCAACAAGATTGACAAAACACAGGCCACTAAAATCAAGCTTCTGGTAATCAAGCGTCTTTTGCAGTCCGTCCGCATTATTCTGCGTCCTTACGGTATTCTGGATTCCTTTGCCTGCGAAGATATCATATATCTTGCCCACGCCGTATGTTGAATAACCGGCTTCGATCAGCGCATTCATCATCGTCATCCTGGGTGGAACAAGGGAAAAATCGTGGCGTCTGGGTGTACGGGTATATTCGCCGTCTGCTCCTATGAAGGGGCGGGCTATCACACGGCCGACACCGTGCCTGCCGACAAGTATCTTCCTTGCGATCTCACAGTATTCATACAACCGGTCTACAGGTACGACATCCTCATGTGCCGCTATCTGGAACACACTGTCTGCCGAAGTATATACTATGAGCGCTCCGGTATCCACGTGCTCTTTACCGTAGTCCTTGATGACTTCTGTCCCCGAATAAGGCTTATTGCACAGAACCTTTCTCCCTGTCTGTCTTTCGAACTCTTCTATGACTTCATCCGGAAAACCGTCAGGATAAGTCGGTAACGGACTCGGTGACACGATCCCCGCGATCTCCCAATGGCCTATCGTCGTATCCTTGCCCATGGATCTCTCAGTCATCCTGGCGAAGCACCCTGTGGGTGAATCCGTGCCCTGTGCATAGTCATTGCCTGCTATATTGAAAAGCCCCATCTGTTCCATCACAGGCACATTAAACTTATCGGAAGCAGATATCGTCTTCAGGGTATCGGCGCCCTCATCGCCAAAAGCCGCCGCATCCGGTGCATTGCCGCATCCGCAGCTGTCTATCACTATCACAAATACTCTTCTGTCAATCACGTCAAACCTCCTGATCCGAAATCCCTTGCAATACAATGATTATACCATATATAATCTTTCTATGACCAATTATTCCTATGATAAAGCCAACTGGCCCGACTTCGAAACGGGCTGTAAGATGGAGTGGTGTCTGACCAACGGTTTAGGCAGTTACAGTTCAGGTTCCCTGATAGGTTCGATGAACAGAACTCATCAGGGTTATCTTGTTGCGGCCTTATACCCGCCGACCGGTCGTTTCGTCACTCTTGAGCGTATCAGGGAATATGTGGTATGCGATGAAAAGGAATATGATCTGGACTCTGCGCGGATATACAGAAAGGGAGAATATTCCGAACACTCCGGGTATAAATATCTGTCTTCCGTAACATATGATGATGCAAGCATAGAGTACAGATATGAGTGTGAAAATGACCTGACTTTTACTAAGACTATCGCCATGAAGCGTCAGAAAAACGCAACGGCCATAGCCTATGATATCACAAACAATACCGACTCTGATGCCTTCGTGATCCTGACTCCTTTGCTCAATTTCAGGGAGCATTCCGAACTCACGTACAGAGCCGTTCCCAAATTCAACGTACTCAGAACGGGCAATACGCTTTCACTGGTTCCGAGGATCAATCAGTTCGTCCGGATCGATCTTGCATTTTCCGGCGGAGAATACAAAGACAGAACGATCAAATACGAATCCGGAACGGTGCTCCCCACACAGACAGACCTTGAGGAGGAAGGGCTTACGAGCCATTATACCCCATGTGAGATAAGCGTTAAGGTTCCGCCTAAGAGCACGATCTCTTATTCCGTGCTCTGTAATGTTGTTCATTCCGATTCTCTTCAGGGCTATGCGCTGCTTCAGGACGCCGGAGATTATTTTTTAGAGACCAGAGATGCACACAAGATATTCAGGGAAGCCAGACGATACTATGAAGCTCTTGCCGACAGGGCTGCGGACCGTGTGTATAAGACCAGATCCGGAGATAAAGCCTTGATCGATGAGCCCGACGAGACTCTGATAAGACTCTCTCTTAATGCAGATCATTTTCTCGCAACAAGGACATCGACCGGTACGGGCACCGTTCTTGCAGGTCTTCCGTGGTTCACGGATTGGGGAAGAGATACGATGATAGCATTTACGGGGTTAACACTCTGCACGAGGCGTTATGAAGAAGCCGGCCAGATACTTTTGACCTTCGCACACTATATCCGTAACGGTCTGATACCCAACATGTTCCCGGACGACTCGTCCGAGCCTTTATATAATACAGCCGATGCATCGCTGTGGTTCTTCATCGCAGTCTACAGATATATCAGATATCTCAAGGAAGATCCCAAGGTAGGTGAGAATTATCTTAAGGATGTGATGAGTTTTGTCAGAAAGGATATTTTCCCCGGGCTGATCGATATAATCGAAAGTTATATCACAGGAACGGATTTCTCTATATACATGGAGGAAAACGGACTCATCCATGCGGGAAGCGATTTAGATCAGGTCACTTGGATGGATGTTCGCGTGGGGGACAAGGTAATGACGCCCAGACACGGCTGTCCTGTAGAGATCAACGCTCTGTGGTACAACGCGGTATGCATCACGGAGTATATGTGCAAGATATACGGATATGACGGTTCCAGATACGGGCAGCTCGCAGGCCGGATCAAGTATTCTTTTACAAAAGCTTTCTGGAATGAAGACAGGCATTACCTGTATGATGTGGTGGTATATGATGCATCGATCGATGATTATACCTTCAAAGATCCTTCGATACGCCCCAACCAGGTGATAGCTGTTTCGCTGCCTTTCCCGCTCTTATCCAAGACCATGGAGAAAGCAGTCGTGGATATCGCGGAACGCAAGCTCTATATCGGTCCGGGCCTGCGTTCACTTTCCGAAGACAGTGCCGACTATCACGGCTTGTATCGCGGTTCTATCGAGAAGAGAGATAAGGCCTATCATCAGGGCACGGCATGGTCGTACCTCTTAGGTTCATTCATAACGGCGTACAGAAGGGCTTACGGTCCCGGAAGGGATTGTACGGCCAGGCTTATGGCTTTTATTAAGCCCGTTTTGGATCATATGTCATACGAAGCTGCCATAGGCGGAATATCTGAAGTATTCGACGGAGATGCACCTCACAGAGCCGGAGGCTGTTATGATCAGGCCTGGAGTGTGGGCGAGATCCTTCGTGCGTATGTAGAGGACATCCTTCCGTACAAGTGATGTCGCTTTAAAGCAATGTCATCACACCGACTGATTCGGTCAATATTCATCTCCTGTAAGTAAATGCATAATCTCTGAGCAGTTGTTTGATCTCTTCATCAAATCCGTGCGTTCCGATCCTCCACTGCCAGTTACCGAATACCGTTGCAGGCGCGTTCATCCTGGCTTCATTGCCAAGTCCCAGTATATCCTGTACAGGTATTATTGCCAGAGTCGCATTGGACGCATATGCAAGTCTGATATTGCCTAAAACAAGGGCTTTTTCCGCTTCATGTGACAGTTCTGTCAGTTCTTTTATATCCGACAGTTCGCCTTCGCATTTTCCGTATATATATTGACTCATAAAGTCAATCGCCTGTTTTTTCCCGTCTGCCATATGTGATCTTAAATAGCCGGCCAAAGTCTCCGTATCATGGGTAGTAGTATATACGGCCACATTGGAATCGGGGTAATTATGCGGCAGGTTATCGCTGTCAGCGCCCTTATCCCATCCGAAGACCAAGATCCTTGATCTCATAAGGCCCCATCTGTCTATGAGTTTGGCTGCGCCGGGAACAATTGTCCTCGGACCGGCATCATCAACTATAAGAGGAGTATCCCCCAAAGCATCACTTACGGCTTCCATGAATCGGCGGCTCGGACCCTTGTACCATCTGCCCGACTCACTTCCTGCCGACGCAGGCTTGACGGCATAGTATTTGACCACACCTATGAAATGATCCATCCTGATGGCATCGAACATCTCACAGGCCTTGCTCATCCTCGCTCTCCACCATTTGAAGTCATCTGCATCCATACTCTCCCAGTCATATACGGGACTCCCCCATATCTGACCTTTTGGCGAGAAATCATCCGACGGCATAGCTGAGATGAGAGCAGGTTCGCCGTTCTCATAAAGCGCAAACATTCCTCTGTCAGACCATACGTCTGCACTGTCGTGTGCAACATATAGCGGAATGTCTCCGATCATCATAATGCCTTTGGATCCGGCATACTCCCTTAAATTGTTCCACTGTTTGCGGAACATATACTGACAGAATGCATAGTATTCAAGTCTGTCCCTGTTCTTAGCAGCAAAATCATCAAGAGCAGCTCTGTCCCTGTTCTTCAGCCCGTCTTCCCAGCAGGTCCATTCCCTGCCGTCATGAACTTCCTTAATGGCTCTGAAAAGTATATAGTCATCAAGCCATCCGGCATTCTCCTTCTTAAAATCAATATATCCCTTGTCTTTTGTGTCAAATCTCTCAAAAGCCTTCTTAAGTATAAGGATACGATTGTCATACATCGTTGAATAGTCGATCTCATCGGCATCCATACCCCAGTCAAAGTCCCTGATCTCACGGGATTCAAGTAATCCCTCCTTGACAAGCTCATCCAGATCTATGAGGTAGTTATTGCCCGCAAAGGCAGAGATCGGCTGGTACGGACTGTCTCCGATACCTGTCGGCCCTGTCGGAAGTATCTGCCAGTATCTCATCTTGACATCGGCGATCATATCTATGAATCTGTAAGCCGCTTCGCCCATGGTTCCGATACCGTATTCCGAAGGAAGGCTGCTTATAGCCATCAGAACACCGGCTCCGCGGTTAAGGTTTATGCTCTTTCCCATCTTTATCCTCTTTACTCGGGTACTCTTTATACAATTTAGTATTGTGTTTTAGTAAATTTTCGTGATATACTGTTTTATAGTAACACAGTGGAGGGGTTATGGCAACTATAAAGGATATAGCAAGCAAACTCGGGATCTCTGTCAGTGCCGTCTCTAAGAGTATGAACGGTGCCAGCGACATAAGCGAAGAACTCAGACAGTTGGTTTTGGATACAGCTGTTGAAATGGGTTACTCAACCAAACGTTCCCGCAAAAAAGAGAATCGCAAGCTTGCTCTTTTCATTGAGAATATGGAATATGAATCCACGGGGGATTTCGGCTATGACATCGTCCTGGGATTTAAGCAGAGCGCGTTCAAAGGCAACTGGGATGTAGATGTGATCCCTGTTACTCCGACCTTCCAGTTGGAGAACAAGTATGATACATACCTGCTCAGTCAGGGCTACAGCGGTGCGTTCATAGTGGGATTTGCCCTACAGGATGACTGGATGAAGCAGTTTGTCAGTACGACGATGCCTACCGTACTCTTCGATAACAGCATAAAGCACAATCCCAATACGAGTTATATCGGGACCGACAATTACGAAGGTATAGATGAAGCAATAGACCATCTGTACAAGCTGGGCCATACTAAGATCGCTTTCCTCAACGGTTCACTGCATTCCATGGTATCAGAGCAGCGCCAGGAAGCTTTCCTTCAGGGGATGAAGAATCACGGACTTAAGGTGGACAAGAAGCTGTTGGCCTACGGCTATTATGTGGCCGACAGTGCCAGATATCATGTCCCTGCCTTTCTTGAGAACGGCGCAACGGCTATAATGTGTGGCAACGACCTCATCGCATCGGGCGTTGTTGAGGAATGCAAGCACAAGGGGCTTCGTGTTCCCGAAGATATAAGCGTGATCGGATTCGACGATATACCTATCGCTTCCGAGATGACTCCGGGTCTTACGACAGTCAATCAGAACAGGTCAGAACTCGGCAAGGGCGGATATATGATACTCACTTCCTTAATATCAGGTATAGCGATATCGAAATCTCTGCTAAGGCCCAAGCTGATCGTCAGAGGTTCCACGGCCAGTGTCAAATAAACAGGATCATCATGATAATATAAAAAATGAGCAGACCTTTAAGTCTTTAAGTCTGCTCATTTTTTATGCGTTCCAGTTCTTCTCTTAATTCTTCCATTTTCTTGTAGGCTGCTGCCAGCTGCGCGTCCTTATCCGTTCCGATCGGTTCGGGTGCATCCTCATCCGCTGCGTCTGTTTCAGATCCTATCGGCCTCGGCGCATCCTCATCCGCTGTGTCTGCTTCAGAACCGACAGGCTTCGATGCATCCTTATCATCCTCCAACACTTCGGTCAGATCCGGAAGAGTGGCAGTCTTCTCAAAGTATTTGGGATCGATGTCAATCCTGTAATCCTCGGGATTGTCGCTCATATATCTGGCAGGATCCGCCCCGTCTCTTACAGCCTTAAGAGCAGGAGGTATGGGCTCTTCCCTGTAACTGTCCCTTCTCCTTATCAGGCGATCGTCTTCCTCAGGATAATCCTCTTCAGTATAATCTTCTTCCTGATATTCATCTTCGGGATACTCGTCATCTTCTTCCGGGTAATCCTCTTCATCATCCGGATAGTCATCTTCAGGATAGTCATCCTCGTATTCCGGATAATCCTCGTCTCCGTAATCATCGGGATCATCTTCGTAATAATCCTCTTCATCCGAGAGGTTACGTATGCTCTTGACTGTCGCAAAAATGATGATAACGAGCAGGAGTATTATGGCCGCTATTATCGCCGCCGTTGTAAGGTCGATTTCCGATGTCGGCTTAACATCCTCATCAGCCGCCTCAAACATCTCCTCTTTCTCCCCGTTTGCCTCTTCGTTATCCTGAGTCTCATCCGATGGATCTTCGACGTCGTCTTCACTCTTTAGCTCTATATACTTGGCCGCAACATATCCGACTTCCTCGTCATATTCTATGCGATACCAGTCTCCGTCTATACCCGTGATATCCACTTCATCGCCGTCCTTAAGCTGACCGATAACATCATCTTCCTTGCTCGGACCGCTTCGGACATTGAGCTTATTGTTATTCACGATACCGGTGGCATTCATCTCATCGGCAGCATATACCTGAGATGGAATACCCATATCTGAGTTATCCGTCAAAGACGCAATACGACCCGGCAGCTGCACGTTCAGCACCGATACGATCACAGCCAGTATCGCCGTGACTGCTCTTATACTGTATTTCTTTCTCATCCTTTCTGATGATCTTCTCATATTGATATCTTTCCCTTTGTTCCCTGTATGTCATTAAATATGTTATCTTAAGACATTATTCTCCTTGCTCTCCATGATGGCCTTAAGTGACTCCGAATATGGCGCTCTCGCTATCCCGTATTCCGTTACTATCGCAGTGACAAGATCATTGTCCGTTATGTCGAATGCCGGATTATATACCTTCACGCCTTTAGGTGCCATCGGTTCATTATACCACATATCCGTAACTTCCGATGCCGGACGTTCCTCGATCTTAATATCATTGCCCGTTGCCGTATCCATGTCTATCGTAGATGTCGGTGCACATACATAGAAAGGAACATTATACCTCTTCGCAAGTGTTGCCACCATGCTCGTGCCGATCTTATTGGCCACATCACCGTTGGCCGCAACCCTGTCACATCCGACGAATATCGCATTCACCCAGCCGTTTCGCATAACAAGCCCCGACATGTTGTCACATATGAGGGTCACATCGACTCCCGCACTCATAAGCTCATACGAAGTAAGACGCGCACCCTGCAGTAACGGTCTTGTTTCATCCGCAAACACCTTAAATCCATAGCCTCTCTCATGCCCCAGATAAATGGGAGCCGTAGCCGTACCGTACTTACATACCGCCAGTTTACCGGCATTGCAATGTGTAAGTATCCCGTCACCCGGCTTAACTAACGTCAGTCCGTTCTCACCTATCTGCTTGCAGACCCATATGTCCTCGGCCTTGATATCCAGCGCTTCCTGCTTAAGTGCATCGAGTATCTTGGATACGGGCTCATCCGACATGTTTTTGACAAGTTTATCCATCCTGTTAAGCGCCCAGTGAAGATTCACGGCTGTCGGCCTTGCCGAATCAAGATAGTCTCTCAATCGTTCAAATTCTCTGTAGAAGACTTCATATTCATCAGGGGCATTTTCATCCACGCTGATGCGTACGGCACACACATATATACCCATGGCCGCGGCCACGCCTATTGCCGGAGCTCCCCTTACCTTAAGGAGATTTATAGCCTCCCAGATATCCTCCGCCTTACTTAAGCGCAATATCTCCGTTCTGTTCGGAAGAAGGGTCTGATCTATTATAATAAGTTCATCGGTCCTAATGTCCAGATCCACTGTCTCTATATCAAGTATGTTCTTCTCTTCGTTCATATATTCTCCTTATTCCGTCAATGATCTGATAACATCCGCAATATGGGATACCGTGTCACCGGCGGTCATACTTACCGCACCCTTTTCCTCCTGTGCCAGTTCTCCCGCGCATCCGTTGATGTAAGCAGCCCCGGCAACGGCAAGCGTAAGTTTAGGCACATAGGCGCATATCGCAGCCAATATGCCTGACAGAACGTCACCGCTTCCGGCTGTGGCCATACCGGGACAGCCCGAATCAGAAATATATATATCCTTTCCGTCGGCTATCACCGTGGAAGATCCTTTTAATAAAAGTACGGTCTTAGGACTCTCATCAGACAGTGTTCGCCCCGACGCCTCATGATCTTCCCTATGCGAAAACCTCAGTCGCGTCAGTTTTTCAATATATGTACTTGCTTCTTCTACAGGGGCCCTGCTTATCTCATCGATGCTTCTGCCGCTTAAACGCGAGAACTCCCCGTAATGCGGCGTCAGCACGATATCGCATCCTGCCCCGGCTATGATCTGCCTGTCAAGCCCTGATAAGATCGTAAGCCCGTCGGCATCTATGATGAGTCTGCCTCTGTATTCCTTCAGCAAAAAAGTGAGCATCTTAACGGTATCGTCACTTACACCTATTCCCATCCCGAAAGCGACCACCCTGACATTCCGTATCAGTTCCCTAAGTTCATCCTCGTTGTATGTAAACTCACCATCATGATCCGACATGGGAAATACGGTGCTCTCAAGGATCTGAGGTATCAGATCGTGAACAAGCGATTTCGGTATCCCTACCCTGACAACACCTGCCCCGCTTCGCATCGCGGCATTGGCCATATATGCCAGCCTTATCGCTCCGCTGTATCTGATCGAGCCTCCGATAAGAGCTATATATCCGTAGGTCCCTTTGTGGGAGTCCTTCTCCCTCGGAGGGATGATATTCCTGATATCAGATCCTTCAATATGATGTAGCATATCGTCCTCTGCAATGAATACTTCCTGTAAGACCGTATCTGCCGATGCGGTCGTTCACATTATACAGCCTTGTACCGGACATAGGCAAGATGTTAGAATAAAGGAGATAAGGAGGACAGGCATGGAAAAAGAAGTGACCGCACAGGAGATCGACGATATAGTTAACATGTTAGACAGCTTCATAGACAGAGACGTCTCAAGATTCAAGGTGACAACATCCGATTCTGTTGCACCGGGCCAGGTCCGTGAGGTATATCATCACGGACGCTGCGATGTAGGCAGCCCCTGGGCGAAGGGATGTTCCTTTGATGTTATTGAGTGACAGGCACAGGCAGTATCTTCTCAGGCGGAAGATACTTCTTGACAGTCTGCTCTAACAGTTCCGAATCTATGGGTTTGGTAAGATAATCCACAAAACCCTCATCCAGATATATCTGCCTGCTGCCCTCCATGGCATTTGCCGTAAGGATGACTGCGGGCGTCTCTTTATTCCTGGAATCGGCATCATTTCTGATCCGCTCCAAAGTCTGTATCCCGTCAGGCTCGGGCATCATATGGTCTAACAGGATAAGATCAAATTCAGTCTCCTTACATAATCTGATCGCTTCTTCTCCTCCCGTACATGTCACGGGTTCAATACCGGGCCGTCTTAAGAACAGCTTCACTATCATAAGGTTGGATTCATTATCATCCACTGCAAGGATCTTGGCATCCGGCGCCGTATAGTCGCAGATATACTCCTCTTCCTGCTCATCCTTGCCGTTCTCTGCAGCACTCTGACTCATGGGTGTTCTGCTTATGACCTGAACAGGAATACAAACCTTAAACTCAGAGCCCTCACCGTACTTGCTCTTTACATCTATCGTACCGCCCATGGCGTCAACAATGTTCTTGACTATGGCAAGTCCGAGTCCTGTTCCCTCTATATTCCTGTTGTTACTCATATCAGCTCTCGAGAACGCATCAAACAGATATGCAACATCCTCTTCTTTGATACCTCTTCCCGTATCCTTTACGGTGAATCGAAGATCATATCTGTCATCCGCCGTATATTCACCGCTTATTGAGAGCGTCACACTGCCGCTGTCCGTGTATTTGATGGCGTTATTGATGATATTGATAAGTACCTGTTTGATCCTGAATTCATCCGAACGCTGATCATCGGGAATCCCTTGTGATATCTCTGTTTTGAAGCTAAGGCCCTTATCCTTAGCTCTTTCCATGACCATAGGCCTGATCTCCATAAGAAGCCTGGACAGCTTGTAATCAGCCTGCGTGATCTCTATCCTTCCCGCTTCGATCTTGGAGAAATCAAGCACATCATTGACAAGGGTCAGTAACATCTTACCGGAACTTCGCACACTCCTTGCATACTCATCGATGATGTTATCCTTATTCTCCCGGATTATCATCTCGTTCATCCCAAGGATGGAATTAATGGGAGTCCTTATCTCATGAGACATGCCGGCTAAGAACTGTGTCTTGGCATCAGACAACTCCATCGCTCTCTGTTTTTCTCTGTTTATCTTGAGAAGATCACTGATCTGCTGAACGATGACACAGGTAAGGAATGCACCGAGTCCGAGAAGCATCGGTATACCGTCATGCTTAGTCTCTATGAATAACAGCACGATGACCTCGATCACTCCCATAAACATAAATGCGAGCAGGCCTATCGCAGTATATCTGTATTCCCTGAAATGTCCCCTCTTAAGATCCACAAAAAGAATGATAAATACGCAGACCATTATCAGAGCCAGTATCAGGTCTATATAGGGCAGTGCCTTATCAAAAGGAACTATGCCGGTAAAATGCAGAAAGGTCCACATTACGGACGTGACGATATCAATGATCATCAGAGTTGTCAGATAACGTGTATACCTCCCCCTCTGTATGGAATCAAGGTATAACAGAAATCCCATCGGTATCACGAGACAGCTTAGATAGTTCATGGTACCGTCGATATGATATCTTCTTATGACAAAGGGACACAGATAAGAATTCGTAATGATCCATAACGAGGTGATCATTATACCCAGCGCAGCATACAGCATATCTATATTGCGCCTGAAGATGATATGCATGACCAGACTCACAACTATGACTATCAATGACAACAGCAACAGCATTGTCGCAAAGAAGAATGTGACGCCGAACTCCGTGAAAAGAAATGAGTATACACCGTTCTTGGTAGTCACCATGGTAAGAGGCGCTATCTCCGGGTGTCTGTCGGTACGCCCTCTGAATATACGTAAGTCAGCTCCCTCATCAGATTCCTTTAACGGGACCATAAAGTAGAATCCTTTAACTGAACCGCCGGGAATATCCACGTCACGCTTGCGTATGAATTCAGACCGCACTTCGCCGTCAATATAGACTATAGTGTCGCTTCTTGTTGGAAAACACAGGAAAGAATTACCGCTGAGGTTGTCAGGCAGAGTCGTACTGATGACAAAGTCCTCATCATAGGCCCTGTCATCCACATAAGTTCTTCCGACATCAAAAGAATTACCGGACGTATCGGTAACTGTCCACTTTTCAATGAAAACCGGCTCATCGCTCCTTATCTCTCCGGAATTGAATTCGGAATAACAATATATAAAGAAAATGATACTTAAAATACCAAATACCAACAGCGAATATTTGATCACATCACGTATTCTGTTCTTCATCTTCCGCTCCCTGTACCGACCGGTGATCAATCACATCATTGCACTATAATTATACACGGAAAACAAATAAAGGAAACTGTTTGATGCTCAATCCGCCGTAAACTGCAGAATGATCTCTGCGTATCTCTCACCAAGGGGTTTCTTATCCTGCGGATGAAGATCGAATCCCTCGCCGAGTCCGGCAGAATCGACTACATATACATAAGGCAATGCCCCAAGCCTGTCCTGTGTCTCCTGGATATATCTCCAGCCGTCCTCCTTCAGACGTGCATATTCATCGTCTTCGGCACCGGTCTTCTCTGTGGCTTCCCCGTCCTCCTTAAGTCCGAGGTCACCTCCGCCTTCGTATTTGTTAAGATCATATCTCGGAAGCTTAGCTAAGATGTATGGCAGTTTATCATCTTCCGTCTCTTTACGCAGTCCCTCGATCTGTTTAACAGTCAGATCATAATATTGTACCTTACTCAGATCGGTATTGCTCTCTCCCTGATACCACATAAAAGCTCCGACCGGATATCTAAGACACGGATGAAGGACACCGTTATAGAGTGCCGTCGGATCCCAGCAGAAGAAATGATATCCCGCTATCTCGTCTGCCGTCGCACCGACCTTAAAATGCCATCTGCCGCTAAGATCGATGACCGTATGATCCTTACCGTCACGCCATACTATCCTCTCATCATCATTATCATCTATATATCGCTTTGTATCTCCTTCAAAAATCGCGAGCATCTTATGCGGTGTTATACGTCCATAACCGTGCTCCGATACGAGACGAACCGTCACTTCATTGATGCCTTCATGCAATAAGCCTTCAGGGACCATATATCTTCTCGGCGGATAACTGTATTCTATCCTCCCGACTTCCCTGCCGTTGACATAGGTGATATCGGCATCAGTCATCGTGCCGAGCCACAGATGCACATCCTTACCGATGATATCCTTATCATCGCAGAATGCCACTTCAGTCTCTTTGTATCCGCTCTCCTTAAGACAGCTTTCAAATCCTGCCCTGTCTCCTATATAGAAGGCTTTCTTAAGCCATATGCTCCCTATCGTATGCCCTATCTGCGTATTCCAGAAGAATGCCGGCAGGTCAACGCTCTTCCACTCGTTCATATTCTGAGCCGACAGAGTATCCGGCTTCTCCCAGTGTTCTATGACACCGGTGTCATTTTTGTACAGAGCCTCACGCCATGCACTTCCCTCAGTCGCATTGGCTTTTTCAATACTTTCCACGAGTTCATTATTGCAGTACATATCCGCCGTAAGCAGTCTGTCGGGATAAGCTTCAAGCCATTCCCTGTCCATCCATGCTTCAATGGGAGAACCTCCCTGAGTAGCATCAATGATACCGACGGGACAACCTGTCTGCTTAGATACCTTCTTGGCCGCAAAATATCCTACAGCACACCAGTTATCTATAGTGTCCGGCCTGATGCTGTTCCACTGTCCGGTGAGCACATCCTCTTCCCTATGATCAAAGGCATAGTGTTCAGTGACTTTAAAAGTACGGATCATATCATCATACGGATCATCCCACTCTTCGGGATAGGTATCGCGAACCCTGCACATCGGAAACCCTGCATTTGACTGGCCGCACATGATATATGTAAGACCGGCTGCCACATCCTTAACACAGAGTGTGCTCTTATCGCCTGCTGCCGTTTCAGTCACTAAAACTTCATATCCCGTACCCGCCTTCGGAGGATCGATCATGATCTTAAATGTTCCGTCAGCTTCTGCTACACCTCTTACACTGTCCGAAACCGGCTTGCCGTCCTTACAGACAGTTACCTCTATCTCACTGCCCGGGTCAGCCCATCCCCATATCTTAAAGGTTTTGTCTTTATGTATGACCATTCCGTCACTTAAAAGTCTTGCAAGTCTGATCATTTTACTCCTCCGTACCGGGCACACTGTATGTCTCATTCGGGCCGAGATAACTCTTAGCCGGTCTTTCATCTTTCTTAAATATCACGAGTTTCTGCAGCACGAATCCCGGATCGCATGCATAGATACGAACCGTGTTAAGTCCTGCTGCAAACTCATGGACAGACGGACAGATGCGGATATTGTCGAGTACTCCCCTCTTCCATTCATCATTGTCGTCTCCTACGACAAAGTCTTCCGATACGGTGTTGATATACTGTCTGCCCGATCCTTTGACCGACGGATCATCCGGCATCACCTCTATGCCGTATCTTAACAGCTTGTCCTTATATACCGGATTGGCAGGCGTGACATACGTATCGATCTCATACACACCGGCTTCTTCCATGTAAACGGAATAATCTGCGTAAGGCGCGTCAACACCCGGTGCATAACTGTTAGTGACAGGGAATACCTTGATCCCCGATAACGTACGTCCGTAATCTTTGATCACGGTAAACTTATCTTCTCCCACAGCGTGATCATCCGTAAAATGTGCCGCCTCTATGGATATATATCCCATCGGCATACACTTCTCATCCGTAAGAACACTGTAGTGCGGACTGCTCTGTCCGACCTTGTCTAAGCCGCACCAGATAAATGTGCCGCTCTTAAGACTGCTGTAGTCCCTGCAGTTAACAGGCACTCTGATGACCGTATCAAACGGGATCATAGCATCCGTGTCGATACCTTCGGGGGATTTGACATGGAGCACATATTCAGATACTCCGTCCGATGCATCGGTAAGCTTACGCACTCCTTCCTTAAGGCTTATCCTTATGTCAATGCTCTCTTTGCACTTAAGCTCACCTTTTGGGGAAGATATATCAAATGCATCCGTATCTCCCGTTATCTCATACTTTGCAGTTCCTTCTCCGATCGAATACAGTCTCAGATATCCGTCACAGGCATCGGGCCTTAAGAACGTATCGAGCACAAGATTGCTCTTGGTCCAGAAATTGCCTTCTGTATGTCTGTCTGTTCCCTTTATGCAGGTAAGGATCCTCGGCTTGTCAGGCCTTCTCGTATTATGAAGAACAGGGTATGCACATTCTTCCTCACACCAGTATTTAAAACCTATGTGCTTGGACATACCCATACCGTACCACATGCCGTCATGGAAGGAATGAAGTTCATCAACTATCCTCTCATCTTCTCTTAAACATTCATTAACCTTATCCGCATAGTCTGCAGCCGCATCGGCAGCCGATACAGCAGCAAGACAATGATTTAGTCCCGTGTATGACCACATCTTCTGTATGTTGAGATTGGCCATTAAAGGATAATAAACAAGTTCATAGAAGGCATCGTCACCCGTCGGCTGATCCTTGGCTGCGACCCCGTGCGTCGTTATGACAGCTGTGTCATATGTATTCGAGGTTATATCTGACAGTTCTTTATACAGCCTCTCTGTCTCTTCCATATATTCATCACACTTGTCCAGAAGATCTTGTGTCTCCCCGTACCATACCGGATCATATACATCCACGTTCATCGCTTCCGGACGCCTGTTGGATGCGATCCTGGTATAACCCATAAGCAGCCCGGCTATGGTATCACGGCTTTTATCGGTGAGCCCCGGGAACTGTGTTCGCACAAAGGCCTTCGTATACTCTGCCGGAGCATTTAAGTTAGTCGCTCCCCATTTTTCATAGTCGTATGCAAGATCAAGGAAGAATGAGAGCGGATATTCGTTGGTATAAATATCGCCGACGTTCACGATCCAGAGCTTGCGGATACCGAATTCGTATGCCGCAGTCATCTGTTCCCAGATCTTGGGAAGGTAGTTGGAGTTGACCCACTCATGCGAGATCGGCCAGCCGTGGTAATCCATGTGATAATACATGCCCCAGCCGCCGTTATGGTCGCGTTCATCCACAGGCGGAACGGTTCTGAGATTGCCGAAATTGTCATCGCAAAGCATAAGAGTCACACCGTCGAGTTCGGGCTCGCCCTGCAGGCCCTTGTATGTCTCGTCACCGTAATAAAAAGCCTCTACCTCCTTGTACAGAGCGATCATTCTCGGAACCTTCGTAAGATCGGGATCTACATATCTGCGGATGAGTTCATTCTGAGTCTTGAGTACATCACGGATAAGTTCGATATTATCACCGAGTGTCGCCTCTTTGCCCAGAACAGTCGAATCGAATTCACCGCGCATACCTACAGTTATGACATTCTCCAGATGCCCTCCTCTCTTAAGGCCGTCCTCCCAGAAACGTGTGATGCCCTCCTTATTCTTGCGAAAATCCCAGGCATCACCGTAGATCGACTCAGGACCTCTTAAGTACTTGTACTCTTCGCCCTGACGCAGACAGGGCTCATGATGTGACATGCCCATTATGACTCCGAGTCTGTCCGCAAGTTCTGCACTCGTAAGCCCCGGACCGTCCTCGGGGAAGATCGAAGACCACATCGCCGGCCACATGTAATTGCCCTTAAGTCGCAGCAACAGTTCGAACACATGAGCATAGCATTTGGCGTTGAAGCCTCCGAAGCGCTTGTTGCACCAGTTGCCGAAGGCCGGCCATTCATCGTTGATAAAGAAGCCTCTGTATTCGACCGAAGGCTCCTTGGATACCATATCATCAGCCTCCGTGATCGTAATACTGTCCTTATGAAGCGGCATTATATCCATCCAGTCTGTCAGAGGAGAGACGCCTAAAAGCTCCGACAGATGCAGCATTCCGTATATGGTGCCGCGCTTGTCTGAACCGATGATCACAAGAGCCGTCACCATATCGCCATTGCCTGCCTCATGAGAGAGTCCCTTAAGCTCAACCGTTTTGAAGATATAACACTCTCTCTTACCGAGGATCATATCAAGATATATGACGCCTCTGTCATGTAAGTCCTGTGCAAGGTGGCCCTTATCCGCAGAAGCGCATATTATCGGGATCGTACCACTAAGCATACCGACTCGTGCTTTCGCGATATCGTCGCTGTCACTAAGGATCTCTTCGCATCCGGCAGAAATGATATCCGGCTTTTTGCCGAATACATTGCCTATGTCACGGGCAAGCCATCCGGCCACATCCTTTATGCCTTCATGACCTGTCGGATCTATAACGATCTTTAAGTACCGGTTTTCAATATTCTCTGTGCTGAGCGTAAATTCCATGATATCTCTCCTTGATCATATATGCTCTATTATACAATAATGCTGCCAAAGGCATAAGCCGATAGCAGCATTTGGAAGGACAAGAAATGTCTTATTTATTCTTATCTATGGCTTCCCATAACCCGTTAAGATATGTTGCACCCAAAGCCCTGTCATAGAGGCCGTAACCGGGCATGGCAACTTCCCCCCATATCATACGTCCGTGATCGGGTCTTATCGGTCCGTCAAATCCCGAATCATGCAAAGCCTTCATGATCTCATACATATCGAAGTCACCGTCTGATGAAAGGTGTGCCGCTTCCTCGAAATCATCCGGCGAATTGAACTTAAGATTCCTTATATGGCCGAAATGTATCCTGCCCTTGAGCGCCCAGATGGTAGCCACAAGATCATTGGCAATGCTCGAACCGTATGAACCCGTGCAGAATGTGATACCGTTGTGTACGTTGTCAACAAGCTTCGTTATTCGCACCAGATTATCCTGACTTACGGCGATACGCGGAAGTCCGAACACGCTCCAGGCGGGATCGTCCGGATGAATGGCCATATTGATGTCATATTCGTCACATACCGGCATGATCTTCTCAAGGAAATACTTGAGATTATCAAAAAGGTCCTCTTCCGTAACACCCTTGTACTGTTCAAACAGTTCCTTGATATGCGCCATCCTCTCAGGCTCCCAGCCGGGCATCACTGACCCGTTCATATCTCCGGAGATCGAATCGAACATCTTCTCCGGGATCATTGCATCCACGGCCTTCTGATTGTATGCCATAACGGTAGAGCCGTCAGGTCTTACTCTTGCAAGCTCTGTCCTTGTCCAATCGAATACGGGCATGAAATTGTAACATACCATATGTATGTCTTCTTTGCCCAGGGCCTCAAGTGTCTTAATGTAATTGTCTATATATTCATCTCTTCTGCCTGAGCCCGTCTTGATATCATCATGGATATTGACACTCTCGATACCGGCGATATGAAGCCCGTCAAGTTCTACTTCCCTCTTAAGAGCCGCTATCTCATCCCTCGTCCAGAGTTCTCCCGGCATCTTGTCATACAGAGTGGTGATCACGCCGGTCACTCCCGGGATCTGTCTGATCTGCTTCAGTGTGACCGTATCATGGCCTGTTCCGAACCATCTGAAAGTCATCTCCATATAAATACTTCCCTTCTCATTATTGCAAACTGATCTATTTTATCCACATCGCCATCTGCCCCAGCCACTTCAATTCTGCGGCACTCAGGGTCCGGTAAGACCCACCGGCGACCGATCATAAAACCGCTACTATGAATTGATTATACCCATCCCGCTGATGCTCTTACAATTCTACTTCTTGTGTTGAACTTGTGAAATGTTGTTATATTTATCAAAAATTGTTTTCTTTTTGCAAACTATACGTTATTATTGAAATATGAGAGAAGAATTGAGAACAGCCTTTTCACCAAGACAATACATGCTTTCTAAGGATTTCGAGATATATTATTACAGCGATATCCACATGAATGCGACCGGGAGTCATACACATGACTACTACGAGTTCTATTTCTTTGTCAACGGTGATGTATCCATGATGATAGGCGACAAGGAATATCCTTTGTCACCCGGGGACCTGGTACTGATACCGCCCTTCGTTCCCCACTATGCAGTCATTCACAATACCGATATATACTATCAGCGTTTTGTCTTCTGGATCAGTAAGGATTATTGCAATCAGCTGCTGCGTATCTCTCCGGCCTACGGCTATATCATGCAGCAGGCCAGCGTCAACAAGCAATATGTATATCACTTCGACCGTATAGCGTTCAATGCGATCCAGTCTAAGATCTTCAATCTCATTCAGGAGATACATCAGGACAGATACGGCAAGACCGCGAAGATCCAGAATTATGTCAGTGACCTGGTGCTCGACCTTAACAGGGCCATCTATGAGGCTGAGCATCCCATAGAATTCAAAGAGAATGCCAGTTTGTATCAGAATCTCATCACTTATATCAATGCCCATCTTACGGACGATATAAGCCTTGATTCTATAGCTGCACAATTCTACTTAAGCAAGTATCACATCTCACACGTGTTCAAGGACAACCTCGGGATATCGATCAAGCAGTATATCATCAAACAGCGCCTTAATCTCTTCAAAGATTATATGCGACAGAACGGCGAGATCGGCAAGGCTTATCTGCAGTGCGGATTTGCCAATTACTCAAGTTTTTACAGAGACTTCAAGAACGAATTCGGTATCTCACCCAACGAATACAAACAGCAGATAGAGAAAGAAAGCAGCGAACTCGTTACGGTGAGGAATGAATAAAGGGCAGATGCTTAAGCATCTGCCCTTTCTATTACATTTTATTACTCTTTATTTCTTTATTCTTATCAACCCTTGAAGAATGCGATATCTTCAGCAAGCCTTGCAGATGAATCCTTGAGTCTTGCTGCATCAGCGGCAAGTGACTGAACCGTAGCAGAGAGTTCTTCCATTGAAGCTCCTGTCTCTTCGCTTCCTGCCGCATTCTCTTCTGAGATTGTAGACAGTGATGTGATAGCATCCTGTACAACATCCTTGGCTGAAGCAACAGCGTCAGCTGCTCTCGTGATATCACCGACCTTCTTAACAGATTCATTAACATCACCTATCATTGTCTCGACATTCTCTCTTGTCTTCTCAATGACTGCCTGCTGCTCTGCATTATTCTTCTTAACATCATCAGCCATTTCAACAGCTTCCTGAGATTCCTTGAGAAGCGAATCCATTCTGTCGCGGATCTCCTTAGCCGAATTGGTTGAATCCGTAGCAAGCTGACCGATCTCCTCGGCAACGACCGTGAATCCTCTTCCTGCCTCTCCTGCTCTTGCTGCCTCTATAGAAGCATTAAGCGCCAAGAGATTGGTCTGAGATGCAATCGATGTGATCTTATCTACCATGCCGTTGATATCTTCAACTGCCTTACTTGTAGCAGCGATCTTCTCTGATATGCTGGCGATCGCGCTGTCCATCTGAGTTGATGTCTCACCGAGCATTGAAAGGCTCGAAACAGATTCATCGGATGTCTCCTGCATATGTGCCGTAAGAGTCTCAAGTGAAGATGTAGCTCCCTGAACATCACTTACAGCTGCGGCGATCTCTTCAACATTGTACTTCGCACTCTGTACCTCTGCAGCCTGCCTTGTAGCGCCTTCCGCTATCTCCTGAACGGCGTTGGCAACATCGGAAGCGACTCTTGACATCTGTTCTGACATACCTGCAAGTTCGTCGGAAGCCTTGTCCATTGAATCAGCCTCTTCCTTAATATTGCTGACAATGTCTCTGAGTGTACCTACGACCATGCCGGTACTCTGCATCGTACGGCCGACTTCATCATTCCTTGATGTTTCGTCAAGATCAGCGAACTCACCCTTGGCAAGCGATGCCATTGACTCATCGACTTTCTTAAGAGGATCTGTAAGTTTCTTAGCGTAGAACAGTGCTATGAATGCACCCAAAGCCGCAAATACTACAGCCATTATGACCTGAGCTATAAGAGTGTTGTATGCTGTCTTAAGGGCCACTTCCTTAACTCTGCAGGAAGCAACTACCCATCCGCAGATATCGATCTTGACCCATGAGATGATCCATGTATCTCCCATGAAATCAGCAGTATACTCACCCTCTCTCTTATCTCCTCGTGAATCTGTATAGAAAGGATTCTGATCCTGCTTCTCGGGATCCTCGACATTGAGCTCTCTGAGTGAGTGAGCGGCAACGGTACCCGTCCTGTCGACCATAACGATCTCCTGTCTGTCCTGAGTTACCTCTTCAGCAAGAAGATCATGGAGTACCATAAGGTCGTAATTCCTCTGTACCATACCGATGACGGTCTTACCGTCAGTATCGAATATGGGAACCGCAAATGTAGATATGCACTTACCTGTCGTCTTGGATATGTTCACATCCGAAATAAATACGTTACCCTTCATCGCTTCCTTGTAGTATTCTCTGTCGGATACGTCCACAAGCTTACCTGTAGAACGAAGAAGCTGCATACCGTCTGCACCGGATAATGCGGTCGAATTGCCGTCCGCAAGTGTCTGGTCGATTATCTGTAACTGATAGATGATCTTCTCACCGTCTGCCTCGGTACTGGCCTCACCCTTAAGGTATGCGATCGTAGAAGGAGCAGCTGCAAAGGTCTTCAGTGCTTCGATATTGACCTGCATGATGTTGTTGATACGCTCCTCAACTACAGCAGCCTGAGAAGCATTAACCTCGTATGTATTAACCGTAGCTGTCTTGACTGTGTTTGTCACACTTACAACTGTTGATATCGCAAGCGGGATAACGACAAGCCCCACCATTATCGCTATCAAAGTTGTTCTTAATGACCTCTGTTTCTTTTCCAAAACCTTAACCCTCCTTTGTTTTCCTTATTGGCTTTGGAACATCTAGTTCCTAACTAAATATTATATATTGTTCATAGGAAAAATGCACCAAAAAATTGTATAAATTGTGCAGTTATTTTGTCCATTTATACAACTGCGCATATACGCCGTTTTTAGCCATCAGTTCATCATGAGTTCCGGACTCTTCTATGCCGTTCTCGGTAAGGACCAATATCCGCTCCGCATTCCTTATGGTAGAGAGCCTGTGTGCGATGACCAAAGTGGTCCTGCCTGCCGCAAGACGCTCCAGCGATTCCTTGACTATGTTCTCGCTCTCATTATCAAGGGCGCTCGTTGCCTCATCAAATATAAGGATCGGCGGATTCTTAAGGAATACTCTGGCTATCGAGAGCCTCTGCTTCTGCCCTCCTGATAACTTGATACCGCGCTGTCCTATATCCGTATCATAGCCGTTAGGAAGTCCCATGATAAAATCATGAGCATTGGCAAGCTTTGCCGCCTCCGTTACTTCCTCCCTTGTGGCGTCAGGCTTGCCGTATCTTATATTGTCGTACACGGTACCCGCAAACAGATATACATCCTGCTGGACTATGCCTATATTATTGCGAAGGCTCTTAAGAGTCACATCTCTTATATCCTTGCCGTCTATGCTTATGCTGCCCTTGGTCACTTCATAGAATCTGGGTATGAGGCTGCACAGCGTCGTCTTGCCTCCGCCGGATGACCCTACGAGCGCCACATAAGAACCTGCGGGGATATTGAGGCTTATATGCTTAAGTACTCTGTGTGCAGTATCATTATACTTAAACGACACATCATCAAATACGATATCGCCCTTCACATCCTTAAGAGGTTGTGCTCCCGGTCTGTCCTGTATATCCGGTTCGATCGCCAGTATCTCAAGGAAACGCTCATAACCCGAGTAACCGTTCTGGAACTGCTCGGTAAAGTCTATGAGTGTTCGTATCGGGTCAGTAAAGATATTGATATAGAGTAAGAACGCCACAAAATCGGCCATTTTTACCAGGCCCTTCGTCATGAGTATCCCGCCTGTCATGATGACCGTCACGTTGATAAACATCGTAAATGCCGTCATACCCGAATGGAAGAATCCCATGAAAAGATAGCTGTTGCGCTTGGCCTTAAGGAAACCGTCATTGCCTGTCTTAAACTTCTCCTTCTCTATCTCTTCATTGGCAAATGACTTGACCACCCTGATGCCTGACAGGTTATCTTCAATCTGTGAATTGATCTCCGCGATCTTGACTCTGTTCTCCTTAAACGCCCGCTTCATCTTCTTATTCAGAACAAAAGCATAGATGAACATGAACGGCAGAAGTATAAACGCCGCAACTGTCAGATAACCGCTTATGCGCGACAACACAATGAATGCACCGACGATCTTGATAAGCGATATCGCGATGTTCTCAGGGCCGTGATGCAGAAGCTCCGATATGTCAAAGAGGTCGCTCGTGATACGGCTCATGAGCTTACCGACCTTCTGATCGTCATAGAATGAGAAGGACAGTTTCTGATAATGAGCGAAGATCTCCGCCCTCATGTCATACTCTATCCTGGCGCCCATCACATGGCCCACATAGGTGATATAGTAGTTTGACGCAAACTGAACAAGCGCCAGCACCGCCAGCACTGCCCCGATAAAAATGATGCGGCTTAATGCCTCATCCGTCCCCATATTCAGGACCTCTGATGTGATGTATCTGACAGCAAGCGGTATCACAAGACTTATGATCGATGCAAGGAATGCAAAGAACATATCCAGCAGGAACACGCCCATATACGGCTTGTAGTAGCCAGTCAGTTTCTTAAGATTCTCTTTCATGATACTTTAGAATTGCTCCTTCGCCTGTTCGATCACTTCTATGACCTTGTCACACCAGGCATCGAACTCGGGATCTTCCTTCTGGCATTCTTCGGGATGTGACAGCACATAGTCAAGGGCATATCTTACCCCCATATCAAACCTCACGTTCGTCCTCATATCGGGAACAGCCCTCTTAAGCTTCGTATTGTCAAAAACGACAGAGACTGACTTATCTCCAAGGAGAGAGCCCGTAAAGTCGAAGCCGAACTTATCTCCGGCCGCTCTTAAGAAATCCGTGGATACGTGATAGGCATTGAGCTTAACGCCCAGCGTATCAGCGATCGTGGCATATATCTGATCCCAGGTAAGCGTCTCATCCGACGTGATCTGGAATGCTTCTCCGTAGGCATGTCTGTTGCCCATAAGTCCGGTATAGCCGATCGCAAAATCCGCATTCCATGTAAGGGTCCATAAGCTCGATCCGTCTCCCTGAATGATTACGGGCTTGCCTTCCATCATACGCTTGATGACCTGCCATGAACCGTTCTTACCGTGAACGCCAAGCGGTATACTTCTCTCATCATAAGTATGGCTAGGTCGTACGATCGTCACCGGGAAGCCTTCTTCCCTGTACATCTTCATCAGGAACTCTTCACACTTTATCTTGTCTCTCGAGTACTGCCAATACGGATTGGCAAGAGTCGTTCCCTCAGTAATGATATATCCCGCCGCAGGCTTGTGATATGCAGAGGCACTGCTTATATAGATATACTGCCTCGTCCTGTCCTTAAACAGGCGATAGTCCCTCTTGACCTGATCCTCCGTAAATCCTATGAACTCACAGACACAGTCAAATATCTTATCTCCGAGCTTCTCTGTAACAGCCTTCTCATCATTGATATCAGCTACGACCTGCTTCACGCCTTCGGGAAGTACCGCACTTCTGTTGCCCCTGTTAAGTACCCATACCTCCCAGTCAAGTTCATTAACCAGTCTCTTGACTATTGCTGTACTGATCGTCCCCGTTCCGCCTATGAACAATGCACTTTTCTTCATATGTATACCCCGCTTTCATCTGTGACATACTTAAACAAACATATATATTGATATAATATGCCAAACCCGACATATTCATCAAGCCACAAATAAGGTCGATCCCTGATCACTCCGTCAAATCATTAAAAATGCCGACACGTCTTTTTTAACATACAATCATTTGATAACTGTTTATTTGTATGTTAAAATAAATTACATGAGTGATACTGCCGAATTATACTACATTTTAAAAGACAGGTACGATAATTATCTCAGAGAGCTCACCTCGGTAGAGGACAGGCTGTCTGCATATAGTGGTGCCATCGCTTCCATTGCTGTCAAATCGATCAACGAGAATAAATATTATTATAAGCAATGGAGAGAGGGGACCAAGATACATTCCAAAATGCTGGGCAAGGTTGCACCCGGTGCAGTTGCTACCGAAGAGAGTGAAATTTTAGAGCGAAAAAAGTTGCTTTCCAGACGTGAGGAATTGATCAAACTGATCAATATACTGGAACCACAAAGAGAAGAACTACGGAAACTTGCTATGGCACCTGATATAGACGAAGAATTTACCTTCGAAGTTTTCTGGAAGAACGAACTCTCATCCAGAGTCAGCGTCCATAAGAACAGGGTACATGTATCGCGATACATAATACATCCGATCAGACAGATCTTCCACTCAGATACGATAACCAGACACCAATTGATGGAGGCCCTGAGACTCAGATGCTTTGAAGAGGGGCGTGCAGATATAGATGTAAAGCTTGCAGCCATCGGGCTGACCGAATATGATCCCCTTGAAATAGTACGCAGAACACACGGAGTGTCCTATAATGATTTTATCTGGATACGCTTCCCGGGAGAGAAGCTTTGCGCCGAGGATGTGCTGGTCAGAGCACTTGTATGACGAAGGGAGCATAGAACGATATATGTTTAATGTGATAATAGATGACGAATATTTAATAAATGACGAGGGGACATCAGAGGGCACTCAGATCAAGTATAAAAAAGAAGGCTTCTGGTATAAGAAGGATAACCGCGGGCACGAGGGATTGTGCGAATATCTTGCATCAAGATTCCTCTCTTTTACATCCTTATCAAAAGATGAATATATCGACTATGAAGAAGGAACCGTCAACGGAAGCGCCGGGTGCAGAAGCCGGGATTTCATCAAGGACAACACTACAGAACTCATTACCCTCTATCGTCTGTATCGTAATGAGACAGGTTCCGATCTGGCTAAGATACTTGCCGGACTGGATGATATTGAAGCAAGAGCCAAACATATAATATCTTTCGTCCACTCCGTATGTGGTATAGACATAACAGACTATCTACAGAAAATATTCACTCTTGATGAGATAATCCTCAACGAAGACAGACACGTTAATAATCTTGCACTGTTACAGAACGAATCCGGATTTTTCCCTGCTCCGATATTTGACAACGGATGCTCTTTGCTTACCTGCAATCAATCAGTCAACCGGCATCTGCCGATATCCGAAAATGTCAAGCGTGTAACAGCAAGACCCTTAAGCGGATCGTTCAGTAAAACGCGCGAGTATTTCGGTACCGGCTTCTCATATGATAAGGACAAGGTTTTGGCCTGGCTTAAAACAGAGCCAAAATCATATGAGCGTGATGTGTTGATGTACCAGGTTGAGAATCTGTACTGATATGTGGATCAAAAAAAGCACGGGCAGGTGCTTCACCTGCTCGTTTTCATTCGCTAATATAATGCAACTGTTCACACCTCTTAACCGGTCTGCTCCAATGCACGGTAATCGACCTTGCCTATCGGTGTAAGCGGTAATTTGTCTATTATCCTGATCCTCCTCGGTTGTGCATATTCCGGTAATTCTTTTTCACATACTCTGACCAATTCGTTTATAGTATTCTCTTTATCCTTTTGCCCTTCTTCCGATAAAACAACAAATACCATGGGCAGCATTCCTTGCTCATGTTTATGATCCGGCGTTCCGACAGCGCAACACTCTTTAACCTTGTCATTTCGAATTACGACATCCTCTATGTAACTCGGAAAGACTTTAAATCCATCATGTCTTACAATTATTCTTTTAATACGTCCCTCTATAAAGAGGAAACCGTCTTTATCCATGTAGCCAATGTCACCCGAGTGTACCCAAACAAATCCGTCTGAGTGCTTTCTAAGAATATTATTGGTCTCTGTTTCATTATTATAGTATCCGAGCATCGTATTAGGTCCGGTCATACAAACCTCACCTTTCTCTCCGTACTTTAATTCTTCTCCCGTTTCCGGGTCAAATATTGATATGATAGTATGCGCAAATGGAATTCCTACACTGCCCAGTTTATTAACTCTATCAGACATACACGCACTTACTGCCGCAGAAACCTCCGTCATCCCATATCCCTTCATAACGTTATTTCTCCCTTTATGGGCTTTTATGAAAGCATTGACTTTTTTCTCAAGCTCAGGCTTCATAGAATCACCACCTACAACCGGTGAGACCAGATACGAAATATTTTTATTATTCATTTTTTTACTGTTTACAATGTTCTCATAATGCGACGGAACACCAACTATATGCGTCGGATTATACTTGATCATCAACTCATCATATTTCTTAGGGTCAAATGCAGGAACCAACACTACTTCCATTCCTTTTATCAAAGGCATGTGCAAGCCATTTCCTATTCCGTATGCAATAAAGGGCGGCATGATATCTGCCCAAATATCTCCGCGATTTAAATCAAATTCGCTGTTAATAAGTTGAAATGCAGATTGATTCAGATTATCATCAGACAGCATAACTCCTTTGGGCGCTCCGGTAGTTCCACCCGTATGCACTATGACGCAACACTCTTTTTCATGATAAGGACTGTCTGTAAAAGTCTGTCCACCTCCACAGGCAATAAACTGCTTCCAACTCAGATGCTCGTTGCTTATCCTGATCTTTTTCTTTGTTATTCTGTAAATACACTTAACAGCAGGCGGTAATGAATCTGCCGGAGAAACAACCACAACTGACTTGACCGAAGTACCGCGAATCGCTTCAACGACCTTTCCATAGGCTACATCCAGAACTACTACTATCGTTGTGTTAGTTTCCAATATATAATCTCTTATCCCTTCGATGCTTGTCCTTGGATCTATCATATTTGAGACAGCCCCAATACGATTCAATCCATAAAAAGAGTAAATAACCTCCGGAATACTTACCGCAATTATCGCAACCACATCACGAGCCTTCACACCTAATCCCGTAAAAGCCCTGGCAACCCGTTCGGTGTGATCAAAAAAAAGACCATACGTAATCTTTCTGCCATAATAATTAAATGCCGGAGAAGATGTATGATCTTTATTCTCAACCTCTATGTATTCAAAGGCCTTATATCTCGGTAGATCAGCCTCTATCTGTTCTTGTGTATAGTACTTAAGCCAAGGCTTGTCTATAGACGCATAACCCGTCAGTTCACCTGTCTGTCTGTCTGTCTGTCTGTCTGTCTGTCTGTCTGTCTGTCTGT
>CAMNDJ010000014.1 GCA_946535225.1 uncultured Lachnospiraceae bacterium | reverse complement strand
CATCGGTCTGATCAGACCTCAGTTGCCTACTCTTTTTCCGGCTTATCCGCGCCCTTAAGTACATCGCCGACGCCGCTGACATTGATGTTCCTCGTCACCTTGGCATCATATGTGTTGGCCTTCATGATGTCCACGATATCCAGGCCTGTTACCTCCTTGACGGTCTCGATGGTCTGGGCCAGAACCCCCGGCACGTATGAGCCGACCGAGTTCACACCGTTCTCCCCGCTTCCGCCATCGATGATCGTGACCTTATCGATATTCTCAAGAGGCTTGGCGATCGCACCGGCCATCTCGGGAAGCGCCTTGACGATCATCTCTATCATGGCCGCCTGGCCGTACTTCTTCATGGCCTCTGCCTTCTTCTCCATAGCCTCGGCTTCTGCGATACCCTTGGCTTCGATAGCCTTGGCTTCCGCTTCACCTACGGCACGGATACCCTCGGCCTCCTGACTCTTGGCATAGAGGTCAGCCTCCGCCTGGATCTTCTTGGCTTCAGCTTCCTTCTCACGCTCGAACTTCTCGGCTTCCGCCTTGCGCTGGCGCTCAAAGAGTTCTGCCTCTGCCTTCTGCTGACGCGCAAACTTCTCTGCCTCAGCCTTCTTTTTGATCTCAGCCTCGAGCGTCTGCTCCGTCACTTCGACATCCTTACGCTTGAGTTCGATCTCGCGTTCCTGCTTGGCAATGTTGGCATTCGCGGTCGTCACCTCTATCGTCTTACGCTGTTCCTGCTGCTGTATCTCATACGCGGCATCGGCCTCAGCCTGCTTGATATCCGACTCCCTCTTCAGCTCTGCCTGCTTGATACGCAGCTCGTTCTGCTTGGCTGCTATCTCAGTTTCTGCAGATACCTGCGCCTCATTAGCCAGTCTCTTGGCCTCAGCCTCGGCGATCGCCACGTCCTTGTCAGCCTGAGCCTTGGCAATGGATGCATCCTTCTGGATCTGGGACATATTGTCCTGTCCGAGAGCGATTATCAGTCCCTTTTCATCCTCGATCTTCTGGATATTGCAGGAGATGATCTCGATACCGAGCGCATTCATATCCTTCTGTGCCTTCTCCTGGACCTCATCGCCGAACTTCTTTCGGTCGGTATTGAGCTCCTTGAGCTTAACGGTACCGATGATCTCACGCATATTACCCTGAAGCGAATCCGTGAGAGCAGCCATTATGCTCTTCTCATCCATATTTAAGAAGTTCTTCATGGCGATCTTGATGCCCTCGGGATCCGTCTTGACTCTGACCTTGGCTACCGCATCTATATCCACACCGATGAAATCCAGCGTGGGAACATATCCGTTAGTCTTGATGTCAATGCTTATCTGCTTGAGCAGCAGGGTATCCTTACGCTCTAAAAACGGGAACTTTATCCCGGCGCGTCCTATTAAGATCTTGGGCTCCTTGCGCCATCCCGAGATGATAAATGCCCTGTTCGGGGGAGCTTTCACATATCCGGTCGCCAGTACTACGACCAAAAGGACCAAAACGATTACGATGATAGCGATGGTTACTCCACTCATATAAACCCTCCGTTTCTTTTTCGACATCTTTATTCTACCGATGCCTTGTTTCCCTGTTGACGCAATTATACTTCAGGTCATATTCACAGGCAAGCCGCGACTCATCCGAATTGGTTACAGTTATTTCGCTTATACGGCGAATTGGATCATTTACTTGAAAAAACGAGAGTCTTAAGACGATTTACGATCACACTGATGATGACAGGCCCGGCGAACACCGTCAGGATGAGAGTGATCCTGTTAAGAAGATGACTGATATGCAGCATCCGCGTCAGAAGATGGTCCACATACAGCCTTAAGAACAATATATGATACAGGAATATATACAGAGAATGGCGCCCGAGCAGCCCCGATATCTCCGTGAAGATCTGCCCGTATACCCGGATCTTCCTGCTGTCCGCAGTCTCCGCCCCTCCTACGGCTTCACGCTCCTTAGTATATCCGGCGATCCTGCCCGCCGTCACGAACCACAGCATCATAAGCAGGATCTCCAGCCCGCCAAACCAGGTCAACAGGATATCGCCATATCCGAATATGGCTCCGAATCCCTTATTTACTTCCTTTATTACAAATATATATTCCCATGCAAGCAGGCTCAGGGTCAGGAGCATAAGCAGGATGAACCCTTTCCTTCTTCTTGCCCCCGGGTCCTTCTTCTCTTTCTTCCTGTCCTCAGTCCCCGTATCTGCAGCCCCGGCTTCAGGACATGCTGCAGACTCACCTGCGATCATCTGCTCAAGTCCCCTGATGCACATCCCGACGTAGTGAAACATGAGCCAGGGACCTGCAAACACCATACCGCCTCCCAGGATTATCCCGAAGATATCCGTATATCTCGTACACAGATATGACACGATCACGACCGCCACGATACTCAATCCCAACCTAAGCATCTTCATCACACATGATCCTGCTCTGAGACATTTATTAAGAACAAGAGCCAGTACCGGAGATGCGATCACAAGCCATAAATATACCGCCACATAGTACATGGGCGCACAGGCATCAAAATGTACGAGTCTGAGTATATATTCCGCCGGGTCTTTCCCGTTTCCCGATGCGACCACATATACAATAACAGCCGCGACATAGGGAATCATGATCCCGACTATCCTCTTAAGTACCGGACACGAACCTCTTTTCAGATATGAACCGTAAGTATTATACCCGCCGATAATAACGAACAGGCCTACTGCATAGAATACGCTGTTATACAGAATCTCATCATCATAGGCCCAGCCCCAAAGATGCTGGAACACAACTCCTATGATCGCCACCGTCTTGGCGACATCTATCCATATATTGCGTTCACTGTTCGTCATAAATTAATTCTTCTTTTAATTATCGTCTCGGCTATGTCCATATCCTCAGGCGTTGTCACCTTGATATTTTCATAGCTTCCTTCCACAAGTCTCACCTTATGATCCGTCCATGTCTCCACGACCATGGCATCATCAGTGACATGGATGCCCTGACACGGAAGCCCGTCCTCTTCTTCTTTGAGCTTATCATATGCCTCCTTGGCAAGAGAATAGGCAAAAACCTGAGGCGTCTGTATTATCCACGTCAGTTCTCTGTTGGGAGTTGACACCACATAATCCGCGGTATTGGATATCTTAACAGTATCCTTGCTCTTGACGGCCGCAACGGAAGCCTCCGTCTTGCGTACATCCTCATAGAGCCTTTCGATCATATCCTCCGTGACAAACGGTCTTGCACCGTCATGTATGAACACATAGTCGGCTCCGCCACTTATCTCTATCTGATCCAAACCCGCCATGACCGAATTGTATCTCTCTCTCCCACCTGCAACGACAGCCCTGACTTTGTTAAAACCGCCGCGTCTTACGATCTCATCCGCGCAATATTCCATATCTTCGGGAGAGGATATCAGTATAACATCTGTTATTATATTGCTCTTTTCAAATATCTCAAGAGAATGCGATATCAACGGCTTATCATTAAGCAACATGAACTGCTTCTTGATATCGGAATTCATTCTTTTCCCGCTTCCGCCGGCAAGTACTATCGCAACGTTTTTCATTCACTGTCTCCAATACTCTCAACAGATATCTTTCTGTGATCCGGATCGTTAGGATCATCTTTTTCTATGAGTACGCTTATATAAGCAGGCGGAAGGATATCCTTTATGATGTCTGCCCACTCTATGAGGCACACACCGTCTCCGCTTACATATTCGTCATATCCGATCTCATACATTTCCTCCGGATCACCTATCCTGTATACGTCAAAATGATACAACGGTATCCGACCGTCATCATATACCTGAACTATGGTAAAGGTAGGGCTATTGACCGTATCAGTCACTCCGACTCCGTCGGCGAAACCCTGTGCAAATACTGTCTTCCCGACACCAAGATCTCCGTTCAGACAATACACCTCTCCCGGTCTGCTCTTCATTCCCAGTTTCCTGGCGTATTCAAATGTTTCTCTTGCATTGCGTGTATTATTTACATCTTTCATATCATCAGATCCACATATCCGTGCTAAATATCTCTGAGCCAGTAAATGCAGGCATCTTCCTTGGGTTTATCATAAAATCCGGGTCTGATACCCTCAAAGACAAATCCGAGATCCTCATACAATCCTATGGCTGCCAAATTACTCTTTCTGACTTCAAGCGTATATGAATTGATCCCGAACCGTTCTTTGCCCGCCAAAATCATTGACTGAACCAGTCGTTTAGCGATTCCCAGTCGGCGGAAGTCCTCTTTTACGACAACATTGCAGATGTCACCTTCGCCTACAACACTGATAAAACCGGCGCATCCGCATATTGTGACATCTCCGTCATAAGATTCGGCTATTTCCGTTGATCTGTATACCACATCATCCGGATCAGTCATTTCACATTTTTCCGATGTGCATATCTCGGCCACAAGATATAACGCATCGCGGTTATTTATCATTTCTATGAACGATTCCCTGTGCCAGGGCATGGAGAAGCTTTCTTCCTCCATAACACACACTGCGTCAACATCGTCCAGATCCATTTTTCTTACTATAAGCCCCATATTTTATATTATTAAATCGCGAATTAATTATTGCGCGGTACCCCGGTCATCTCTGTCCCAGTTTGAGTGCCGGTACTGCGTTAAGATCCCATCCTGAAGTATTACCGGCAATATACTCATGATACCCGGCAACCGCGATCATAGCGGCATTATCCGTACAGTATATCGGAGACGGCATGCAAAACCTCACTCCTTTTTGGGCGCATGCTTCTTCCATCGCTTTCCGAAGATGCGTATTAGAGGCAACTCCGCCGGCGATCGCAAAACATTCGGGTTTGTATTCATCTATAGCTGCCATACTGTGAGTGACAAGCACATCCACAACAGCCTGCTGGAACGAAGCCGCCACATCGGCCTGCACATATGAAAGCCCCTTCATCTGAAGGGCGTTCAGTTCATTCAAAACAGCCGATTTAAGCCCGCTAAACGAGAAGTCATATTCATTTTCACTTATCTTTGCCCTCGGAAATGCGTAAGCTGTGGGATCACCGTCATAACTCACCTTATCGATCTTGGGTCCGCCGGGATATCCGAGGCCTATTACTCTGGCCACTTTATCAAAGGCTTCACCTGCGGCATCATCCCTTGTCCTTCCGAGTATCTCGTATTTACCGTAATCCGCCACATTCACAAGATGTGTATGTCCTCCGGATACGACCAGACTTAAGAAAGGGGGCTTTAAGTCCTCATGCTCGATATAATTTGCGCAGATATGGCCCTCAATGTGATGCACACCGACTAAAGGCTTATCATATGCCCATGCGTAGGATTTTGCATAAGATACGCCCACGAGTAATGCTCCTACAAGTCCCGGACCGTATGTTACGGCTATCACATCTATATCATCCGCACTCATACCGGCATCGGCAAGCGCCTTTTTTACCACTCTGTCGATCCTCTCCATATGCTTTCTGGATGCGATCTCAGGCACCACTCCGCCATAGAGAGTGTGTATATCTATCTGAGACGATATAACGTTAGACAGCACCTTATGCCCGTTAAGGACAACAGATGCTGCAGTCTCATCACACGAAGATTCAATTCCCAAAACAAACAGATCTTTCATAAATATCTCTTTCCGTCAGAAGCCATATGATGTCTCCGACTTGGCCGGCACGGTATGCAGACCGGATCATTCCTCATTCTGTATCGGTTGCCAGCCGTAGATCTTCCAATGTCCCGATGCATCCTTGCGCAATATGAAGATATCCGTAAGCACCTGCGTGCCCGAGGATGTCCTTATATTGAAGGTCCCGTACAGACTGGCACATTCCCTGTCCTCCACCGAGAAATATTCAACGTCCGTACTCTGCGAGGTATACATGTTCACTATCGAATAATTATTGTTTTTGAAAGTCTTAAGTTCACTCTTAAGATCTAAGAGATAGTCCGCTTCGCTTTTGTTGTGCACCAGATCATCATCGAGGATCTCAAGGAGTTTGATACCTACGGCATTGACCTCGTCATCAGTCAGTTCTTCATTATGCAGTACCTTGGAGAATTCCATATACTGCTTGACGACCTCCTTGGGAGTCGGGGGATAATTCACGTCAAAATTGAGTAACAAAAGAGACTGAGCAGGTGTTATCACCACTTCAGCTTCTTTCCTCTCGTTAAAATTCCTGTTGGACAGATAGTAATAGTATCCGACCACGAGAAGGATCAATATTAAGATCACTACAAAACCCTTTACTCCCTTGGGGCTCTTCATGAACAAAACCCTCTCAAATCATTGTTCTATATATGGATCATTCTTCTTCAAACTTAAGTGTTGTCACTCTTCCGTCCTTGGCGACTATGGTATTTGCAAATACCTTCTGCACTGCCCTTGTATACGCCCCGGGATTGGGCAGGGACGGACTGTAATGCGTGAGCCACAGTTCCTTAACCTCTGCTCTCTTAGCCATATCCGCAGCCTCATAGAAGGTCATATGCTTGTGTTCCTTGGCTTTGTCGAGCTTATCCTCCTCGGCATACATACCCTCACAAATGAACAGATCCGAATCCTTGGCATTCTTAACTATCACATCCGTAGGTCTTGAATCCGTGCAGTAAGTGAGTTTGAGGCCTTTTCTGTCCGGTCCGAGCACCATGTCCGGAGTGTATACCGATCCGTCCGGCGCCTCAACAGTCTCGCCCTTCTGCAACCTGTTCCAGAAACGGACATCTATACCTTCAGCCTTAGCCCTGTCGACATCAAACCTTCCGATCCGGTCCAGCATGAACGTATAACCGTAACAGGTCACGTTGTGGCTGACCTTATATCCTATAGCCTTAAGCCCGCATACCTCAAATTCTTCTTCGTTCGCATTCAGTTCCTTATAGCATATCTCAAAAGGAAGATCCCTCGCTATGATCCTGACCGACTCGACCACTCTTTCAACATTCTTTGGCCCTATGATGAGCAAAGGCTGTGTTCTCTCCGCATTGCCCATTGTCAGCAGCATACCCGGAAGACCGGATATGTGATCCGCATGAAAATGCGTAAACAGGATCGCATCGATCGGCTTGGGGCTCCATCCGACTTCCTTGAGTGCGATCTGCGTACCCTCTCCGCAATCTACCAGGATACTGTGCCCGTTGTATCTCATCATCATGGCCGTCAGCCATCTGTTTGGAAGCGGCATCATACCGCCTGTACCAAGCAGACACACATCTATCATCTGCCTAAAACTCCTTTATATGTCTTTACGCTTCCTGCCCCTCATGGCCGTCAGCGCTTATGCCCGTTTCCCGTTCTGCCTGCGACTGTCTTAGGTATTCCGGGGCAAAATCGGCAGCACTGACTGCTTTGCCCTCCGACATATACCTCGCTCCGAGACGGGCTATCGAAACCGCACTCTGTCTGTTTATCCCTGCAGGCGCATATGTATGAGCGATCTTAAGCTTCTTATCAAGGATTTCTCTGAATACAGGGACGCCGTCACCTAAGATCACCGTATCACGCCCAAGTTCATTTAACCTATCCGCCAGAAGACCTATATCCGTCGCACACTGATCCATTATGCTTTTCATCGTATAAGTGTACGCCCCGGCTTCCGACATATCTTTATCATCTGATACAGGTGCATCGCCCTCGTTTTTTACAAATTCATATATACCGGTATAGGTCTGTTCTCTCCTTGCATCCATGACAGGACAGATAATTTCCGAATATCCGTAACAGTTATAGGCAAGTCCTTCGACCGTGGGTACGGGTATGACAGGTATCATCAGTGCACCCGCTATCCCCTTTGCCGTAGCTCCGCCTATCCTTAATCCGGTAAAAGAGCCCGGACCTGCGGCCACTGCTATGGCCGCGATGTCCTTCTTGACCGTTCCGGTCAATCTGAATATCTCATCGATCATCGGAAGAAGTGTCTGAGAATGCGTCTTCCCGGTATTGACCGTATATTCTGCTATAACAAGATCATTGCCTTCGTCTAATATAGCCACAGAGGCTGTAAGGGACGAGCTGTCTATTCCAAGGATCATATATTCCTCTCATTCACTGTCTTATCTTGACCTTGGCCGGTTCCATATGAGTGGATATCATCTCAATGACATCATATCTTTTACTGCCCAGATCCTTCTTGGGAAATACCCATGCACTCTTAGGCCCTGTGTAGAGCAAGATACTCTGGTTGGTGGATCTGGCCCTGTACATATCGCTCCACGGAACACTCAGGCTTTCATCTCCGGACCTGACAGTCACGCCCTCATCATCCAAAACATAGTAAAGAGGGTTTCTGTATACCGGATTGAGCTTGACCTGCTTATACGAATTGATAAACAGCACCACAGGGCTGTACAGGATGAGCAGAAGACCTGCCGCCAGATATACCGGCTGCAAATATGCCGCAAACAGGATTATAAATACCGCTCCGGCTGCCGTTCCGACTATACCTGCCGATCCCGTATAGGTATGGTACATATTGTAATCATACAGTGCAGATGTCGTCATCTTCACTTCGAATTCACATCTCATGGTTCGCTCCCTGCGCTAAAATGGGCATAAAAACACACACTACCCTAAATTACTATTATACTGGAAGTCACCTGATATCACAAGGATAATCGGGGAATAAAAACAGGAAATCGGGGAATAAAAACAGGATTGTCAAATGTATGCAACGTATGTATAATGAAGTAGTTGTTTCTTGAGGCAGGGTGAGATTCCCGACCGGCAGTAATGATAAGAATGCATTATTTAGTCTGCAACCCGCAGATCGCGGCTGATGTGGTGAGATCCCACAACCGACGGTACAGTCCGGATGGAAAAGGAGGATACAAATGAATAATGATCTGTTAACTACCGTTACCAAGAACGCCGTGTTCGTTCTTGAATTCTTAGGGCTTGTCTTAGCCGTATTTCTCATAGCTTACTTATTCGAAAAATACAGCAAAAAGAAGGAAGAAGCATCGGGAAAAGCTCCCGAAAGGATCCTTACTACCAAGAAGATCGTCGTGATCGGAATGTTTTCTGCGATATCGACCGTCTTAATGGTATTCGATTTTCCCGTGCCTTTCGCACCGCCGTTCTATAAGTTCGACTTCTCCGAGCTTCCTGCCATGATAGCAGGCTTTGCCTACGGACCCGTAGCCGGTGTGATGGTCGAGTTTATCAAGATCGTGCTCAAGGTACTTGTAAAGGGGACATCCACCGCTTTCGTGGGCGAGCTTGCCAATTTCGTCATAGGATGCGGACTTATCTTACCGTCGGCAGTGATCTACAGGATGCACAAGTCGCGCAAGACCGCGATCGTCTCATGTATAACAGGAACCGTTGTGATCACTATTGTCGGTTCGCTGTTCAATGCACTCTATCTTATCCCTGCATTCTGCAGGCTCTACGGCATGCCGTTGGAGGCCATAATAGAGATGGGAATGAAAGTCAACCCTTCCATTAATTCAGTTACGACTCTCGTACTGTTTGCCGTAACGCCTCTTAATCTGTTAAAGGGTGCAGTCAACAGCCTTATAACACTCATCGTATACAAGAGGCTCAGAGGCCTTATCAAATAAAGAAACGGATTATAATCAGGAAATGACAGATAAAAGCCCGCGCATGATAACGCGGGCTTTTGCATATCCTGTTTTCTTATATGATCCGCCTTTACAGATCACTTAAATCCTCATCCTTACGATTTCGACTTAAGCTCCGTGGCATCATTGTTAAGGCTCTCTACCATACTGTTGATATCTTCGACTATGTTCTGATTCTGCTCGCTTACGCTGTGAGTCTCAGTCGCATGAGCCGTAACCTCTTCGGTGATGGACGAGATCGTCTGTATGCTCTCAACGATCTCCTTATTAGCTACAGACAGCTCATTAAGTGCACTATCTAACTGCTCGGAATGTTCATTGATATTGACAACATTATCCGCAATGGTCTTGAAGCTCTCAGCAGTCTCTTCGGCGCATCTGCTCTCCTCTGCACCTGTCTCTATAAGATCACCTATCGTAGATATCATCGTACCGACCTGAGATGTGATGTTCTCAATAAGGCTGACGATATTGTCCGTAGCTTCAGTGGTCTGACTTGCAAGTCCCGAGATCTCACTTGCGACAACGGCAAATCCTCTTCCGGCATCTCCGGCTCTTGCTGCCTCTATGGACGCATTAAGCGCAAGAAGACTCGTCTCGGATGCAACGTTGGTGATAAGATCCGTGATCGTATTCATCTTCGATGTAGTCTCCTTGAACTCATCGAGAACAGCTGCAACATCCTTGCCCGCTTTATCTACACGCTCTGTGTACTTCGCCATCTGCGCGATCTTCTTCTGTCCTTCATTTACTGCCTCATTGGCATTCGCAACATTATCAAGGATCACTCTGGTAGCCTCTTCAACATTGCCTATATGAGTCTGTATCTCCTCGGTCTTAAGCAGCTGTCTCTGTACCGCATCCGCAGATTCACCGGTACCTGTTGATACCTCATCCATAGACGAAACGGTCTGATCGACAGAATCCTTAAGTCTTACCATCTCATCACTCACAACGCCGATGGTATCGGACATTCTGGCTGATATTCCGAGTACCTCCTCAAGTAGGGCATTGGTCTTATCCTCCTGGAGCTGAAGTCTTGCTCTTCTGATCTCCTCAAACCTGATAGTCCCGTTGGATACAGCTATAAGATAGATAGTAATCAATATCATGACCAGTACCTGTATCTCAAGAGTAGCCATTATCGATCCCGCATCCTCAGCCTGAGCGATCCTTATGCCTGCACTGATCACGTTCTCGATGCAGACGATTGTTCCCAAAAGATAAGTAACCTTCTTATTGTTGAAGAGTGTTACGATTATCATCATGGGAATGGCATAAGTAAATACCAGATCATTCTGTGCCGTAAACAACAGGAATGTGTACAATATGCCGTAACCTAAAGCAGTAATATGAAGATTAGCCTCAGAATCGTTATTGGCCTTATATACTATCCAGTTTATCGTTACCGGAACCATGGCGAACAATATCGTTAATACGATATATCCGACCGTCCTTGCTCCTTTAACGACCTCAAGAACATATGCCAGACACATTATCACGCATATGGCGGTATGGGCGATCACGGCGATCCTGTTGGCTATGGCCTTCTCGGACATTGCCGCCAATACCTCCAAATCTTTCTTCTCTTCCATATCCCGTCTCCTTTCCTGTATACAACCTTTCGTCAACTTCTCACCGATTCTTATGTCCGGTCTGTCATCATATCTGTGTTCGATATCAGTCTTTTACCAAAATATCTATATTCTTTCCTCTGCTTAACTTACCCGAAGCAAGCGCAAGGTAAAATTCCGTAAGCGTCATCCCTCTGTATGGCTGTATATACATAAGCCCTACTCCGAGACTCAATATACCTAAAAGTATGATCGGTATGAAGCTCAGATTGATGATAAAATACGACCACTTATGATGTTCCATCATCTCTCTGCCCTTTGCCAATATCTCCTTAGGCTCCAGATCCGGGCTGTCAAGCAGCAGATAGAAGCACTGCGAATAACAGATCCTCACATATATCGCGCCTATCATCCCGGCTATCAGAGCGATCACGCTAAGCAAAAATACCACCAGGCATCCCGTATCGGAGATATTGCTGCCGAACCCGATATTTCCTCCGGCAAACTCGATACCTCCCATCATATACAGGACGATCGCAAGTACGACCCCCGGTATCATATAAACAAGGCATTTTAAAGCGATATAAAACTGAAGTATGATCGCTTTGTCCGGATGTCCCTTAAAACCCGAGAATATGTCCCATGAAGAAATACCGTCCCCACATGCAAGCTTCATATATATCGTAAGCTCTCCTACCGTAAAAACCGCACTGATAAGGCCGGTTATCACAAGAATGGCCACATAAATGATCATCCCCACGGCGGTTGTATCATCCACGACCCTGTCCGTGATATAGCTTACAAAAAATAAAATAAGCTGCATCATTAGTATGGCCCCGATAATCGTGCTATATCTTCCGAGCAGCTTCTCTCTTGCGATCCCTTTGTAATTGATAGCGACAGAGGTATTCCTTGCCTCCATATCAGCCCCTTGCATCAAAATTCATTCCGGCCAACAATCCGTTGTCCCTGTTCTTAAGATTCTTCATATACGGATTCTCTTCGTTACCGTATTTGATCTTGGTCGTCGTGGTCCCGCCGGACACATAAGTCCTGCCGCATTCAGGGCATACAGCCGTATGGATCGCAACGGATGCCTGCAAAACCTTGCCACCGTTCTGTTCAGCTTTCTTGTAAGCATTCGAAACATGCTCATTCTCGTGTGCTCTTACGGCAGAACCGGCCGCCGTAGGCGAGATATGCTGAGCAGTCTTAAATGAGACATTACCTTCATCCGAGCCGTCCTGATACTTACGCTCCTTACATGTCTCACATTCTGCCGGTGATGATTTCTTGCCGGGCTGAACCTTGGTAGACTCTCCGGGATTCACGATAGGCTTGGTACCTTCAGCGCCGTCAACCGATCCTGTCGGCCTTATACCGCTACCAATAGCCGCACCGTTAGAATAAGCTGTACCGAAAGTACCGCCCATCATTCCCTGTGCGCCTGTTATATTGCCTGTCATCTTATATCCCGAAAAAGGGTCCCAGCCTACAGGTACCATTCAGACCTCCTTGTCATCCAAGCTCCCCGATCTGCAATCCTATGAATATTATAACTCATGGAATACGCATCTGGCAATCAATTATTGCCGGCTTATCAATTATTGTTAAGACCGATAAATTTGTATTCCAGATCAAGCCTGCCGTCTTTGGCATCTTCCCACATATCATCAAATGTCTGACCGTAAGTCTCCACAAACATATCATTTAACTGCTGTTTGAAAGAGCCCTTCGAAAAAAGCAACACAAAGGCCAGGATGAGTATTGCCAGATCTGCCACGATGGCTATCGTACCGCTCGTTATCGCATTTTTGGCTTTATCGTGCATAAAGCCCTGTCTGTCCCTGGACAACAGAGCCAGTATTATTGCCGTCGATCCCATAACGATCGCCGGATAAATGAGCATAGTGAAAATGGAGAGTACCGCAAGTACTCCCAGTGTACCGGCTGCCTTGGCCAGCGAATTGGGCATCCTGGCCTCTTTGGGGCTTTCTCCGTTATTCTCACCTATGCCTTCGCCCGGTCGTCTGACATACGGGCCGTATTCATTATCTTCCCACATCAGCCTGCTCCACGGATCCTCTTAAGCCTTGCCGCCGTTGTTCAGATATTTGAGATATCCTCCGATGAACGGATCCAAAGCACCGTCCATGACAGCATCAACATTGCCGCTCTCGACTCCAGTACGAAGATCTTTGACGAGCTTGTACGGCTGGAATACGTATGACCTTATCTGATTACCCCAACCGATCTCGGTCACTTCACCCCTTATATCATCGAGTTTTTCCTTATTCTCTTCAAGTTTCAGCATATACAGCTTACTCTTTAACATCTGCATAGCCTTATCCTTGTTCATATGCTGGCTTCGTTCATTCTGACACTGTACCACGATACCCGTCGGAAGGTGGGTGATACGTATCGCAGATGAGGTCTTATTGATATGCTGACCACCCGCGCCGGAACTTCTGTACGTATCCACGCGAATGTCATCATCCGCTATCTCAACATCAAGATCAGCGTCTATCTCAGGCATCACATCAAGCGATACAAAAGATGTCTGGCGCTTACCCTGTGCATTAAAAGGAGAGATGCGCACAAGCCTGTGCACTCCCTTCTCGGACTTAAGATAACCGTATGCATTCTCGCCGTTTACCTGGAATGTCACGGATTTGATGCCGGCCTCATCGCCGTCAAGGTAATCCAGGACCTCGATCGCATATCCTTTTTTCTCTGCCCATCTGGTATACATGCGATATAACATTGATGCCCAGTCGCAGCTCTCCGTGCCTCCGGCTCCGGCATTCAGCTTAAGTATCGCATTATTCCTGTCAAATTCGCCGGACAGCAGAGTGCTTATACGCAGCGAATCCAGATCCGACGCAAAAGAAGAAAGCTCCTCACCGATCTCCGGGATCAGGCTCTCGTCATTCTCTTCATACCCCATCTCTATCAGGGTCTCTATATCCTCATATCTGGATCTTAAGTCATCGACCGTCTGTACGATGTCCTTCATGTTCTTAAGATCCTTCATCTTGGCATTGGACGTATCCGGATCGTCCCAGAATCCCGGAGCTTCCATTTCACGCTCCAGCTCTTCGATCTTGGCCTTCTTATCATCCAATCCCAATGAGGCCGTCACTTCATCAAGCGGCTCTCTGTATCCTGCCAGTTCGCTCTTGAACTGATCCAACTCTACCATAGCTGTTCTTTCCTGTTCTTATCTGTATCGCGTTATAAAACCGCACCGACCCTGCCGTGACACTGTTTGAACTTCTTGCCGCTTCCGCACGGACACGGATCATTGGGATATACCTTACCCTCCATGCGCTTTACCGGCTGTTTAGCCACCGAATCGTCCTTATTTGTACCTGTAACCTTGGCTACCTGTTCTCTCTCTACCTTTTCCTCAACTCTTACATGGCATAAGAGTTTGACTGTTTCTTCGCGGATCGCATCCGTCATTCCGTCGAACATGTCATAACCGCTCATCTTATACTCGACTACCGGATCACGCTGACCGTATGCCTGAAGACCGATACCCTGTCGCAGCTGGTCCATATCATCTATATGATCCATCCACTTACGGTCAATGGTCTTAAGCAGGATGACACGTTCAAGTTCTCTTATCATCTCGGCCTGAGGGAACTCAGCTTCCTTGGATTCATAGAACTTCACGGCTTCTTCCTTAAGCTGCTGCTTAAGGGCCGCTTTGTTCTTAACACCGAGTCTCTCAAGTGTCACCGGCTCTAACGGTATGATAGGCAGAAGTTCCGCGTTAAGATCCTTAAGATCCCACTCATTCGGCTTGTTATCCTCGCCTATCGTATTATCTACGGTATTCTCAACTATATCCTGGAGCATCTTGTAGATAACATCTCTCATGCTCTCGCCGTCTAAGACTCTGCGACGCTCCGCATAGATGATCTCTCTCTGCTCATTATTGACACGGTCATACTCAAGAAGGTTCTTACGTATGCCGTAGTTGTTCATCTCTATCTTCTTCTGAGCATTCTCTATTGCTTTGGACAGCATCTTATGTTCGATCTCCTGCCCCTCGGGTATTCCGAGAGTATTGAACATATTGATGAGTCGCTCCGAACCGAACAGACGCATCAGATCGTCTTCTAACGAGATGTAGAACTTGGATTCTCCGGGATCTCCCTGACGACCAGAACGACCTCTTAACTGGTTATCTATACGTCTTGACTCATGACGCTCAGTACCTATTATCTTAAGTCCGCCAAGCGCCTTGACTTCATCATCGATCTTGATATCGGTTCCTCGACCGGCCATGTTGGTAGCGATCGTTACCTTGCCTTTGCCGCCGGCATCGGCTACTATCTCAGCTTCGAGTTCATGGTACTTGGCATTTAAGACCTTATGTTCGATCCCCTGCTTGCGCAGCATCGCTGAGAGTTCCTCACTCGCTTCGATCGTGATGGTACCTACGAGCACCGGCTGTCCCTTGGAATGTGCCTCTTTGACCGCCTCTACGATAGCATTTAACTTCTCGCGTTTGGTCTTATATACAGCATCCTGATGGTCGATACGGATGACCGGCTTGTTGGTCGGGATGACTATTACATCCATTTCATATATATCTCTGAACTCTCTCTCCTCGGTAAGGGCGGTACCTGTCATGCCCGCCTTCTTCTCGAATTTATTGAAGAAGTTCTGGAATGTGATAGTCGCAAGCGTCTTACTCTCACGCTTAACCTTGACATGCTCCTTGGCCTCTATCGCCTGATGGAGTCCGTCGGAATACCTTCTTCCGGGCATTATTCGACCCGTGAACTCATCGACTATCAGGACCTGATCGTCCTTGACCACATAGTCCTGATCCCTGAACATCAGGTTATGTGCCCTGAGCGCAAGGATTATATTGTGCTGGATCTCGATATTCTCAGGATCGGCAAGATTGTCTATATGGAAGAACTCCTCAACCTTGGCCACACCCTGTTCGGTAAGATTTAAGTTCTTATCCTTCTCATTAACGATGAAATCTCCGCTCTCCTCCTGAACTACTCCCATGATGATATCCATCTTGGAGAGATCTTCCATATCAGCTCCGCGCTGCATCTGTCTGGCAAGAAGATCGCAGGCCTCATATAACTTGGTCGACTTACCGCTCTGTCCGGAAATGATAAGAGGCGTTCTGGCTTCATCGATAAGAACCGAGTCAACCTCGTCTATGATACAGTAACTCAACTTACGAAGGACAAGCTGTTCCTTGTATATGACCATGTTGTCTCTTAAGTAGTCGAAGCCCAGTTCGTTATTCGTAACATATGTTATGTCACACCCGTAGGCTGCCTGCCTCTCTTCGGGAGTCATGCTGTTTAATACGACTCCGACGGTAAGGCCCAGGAAATTGTGTACCTGTCCCATGAGTTCGGCATCACGCTTGGCCAGATAATCATTGACCGTTACGATGTATACGCCCTCACCCTTAAGAGCATTGAGATAGGCCGGACATGTCGATACGAGCGTCTTACCTTCACCGGTACGCATCTCTGCGATACGGCCCTGATGAAGGATGATACCACCGATGAGCTGAACTCTGTAATGCTCCATTCCGAGCACTCTTCTTGAAGCTTCCCTGACCGCTGCAAATGCCTCGGGAAGGATGTCGTCAAGCGTCTCTCCTTTTTCGAGTCTGTCCTTAAATTCCTTGGTCTTGCCCTTCAGATCCTCATCGCTCAGAGCGAGATAACTGTCTCGCAGAGCCTCAATCTTATCTACTATCGGATATACTCTCTTAAGTTCTCTTTCACTGTGTGTGCCGAACAGCTTGTCTGATAACTTACTCATAGAACTCCTTGGTTTGTTGCTAAATAATTAATTTCTGATTTAATATTCCTTGGCCTGCTCTTCACCGTTCATCACGCGCAGTCCGCCCTGTACAAGTGCGAGCAGTTCATCTTCACCCGGATATACCGTGAAAGGAGCGATCCACTCACAAGCCTCCTTAAGACCTGATACAACTGCCTTGTCATAAGCGATACCGCCGGTAACAACAATGGCATCAACCTTACCCTTAAGTACAGCAGACATCGATCCGATATTTTTGCTTACCTGGAATATAAAGGCATCTCTTGCCTCCTTGGCCTTGGCATCGCCGCTATCGACCATCTTGTCTACATCTCTCATATCGTTTGTTCCAAGGTATGCGTTAAATCCTCCGCCACCCACGAACTTCTTGTATACTTCGGCCTCTGTATATTTGCCTGAGAAGCACATCTTGATGAGTGCACCTGAAGGAGCTGCGCCTGCACGCTCGGGAGAGAATGCGCCGTCACCGTCCAGAGCATTGAACACATCGATGACCTGTCCTAAATGATGAGCACCTACCGATACTCCTCCTCCCATATGCACCACGATAAGATCAAGGCTGTCATAAGCCTTGTTATTCTCTTTTGCATATCTCTTGGCTACAGCCTTCTGGTTGAGAGCATGGAACACACTGGTACGGGGAAGTTCAGGTACTCCTGAATATCTTGCGATATCGCAGAGCTCATCAACGACCACGGGATCCACTATGAAGCTGGGAACACCTATCTCATCACCTATCTCCCTTGCTAATATTCCGCCGAGGTTTGAAGCGTGCTGTCCCTGCTTGCCGATCTCAAGATCATGAAGCAGATCATCCGTTACCTTGTAAGTTCCGCCGGGGATGGGCTTTAGCATTCCGCCTCTTCCGACTATCATATTAAGTGAATTGATATCAAAGTTCTTTTCCTTAAGAAGGTTCATTATTATATCCTTGCGGAAATCCTTCTGATCCACGATGGAAGCATATCTGCCTATCTCCTCTGTGGAATGGCGGAGAGTCTCCTCAAACAGGAGATTCTCGTCTTCAAAGACACCTATCTTGGTAGATGTTGAACCCGGGTTGATAATAAGACTCTTTATACTCATTTTCTCTTCCTTTCCTGATCGTATGCGCTGTTACTTCGCTGATTTAACTTACAGGCTGCTTGATACAAGTGCAGCCAGTGCGATCGAATTAACCTTTACGTCTACGGTATCGGATCTCGACGTTAAGATGACCGGCGCCTTTGTTCCCGTAAGGATGTTTCCGTTCTTACAGGGTACCATATGTACGATAGCCTTGTATGTAAGGTTGCCTGCGTGGATGTCCGGGAAAACGAGGATATCCGCATCCCCTGCCACACGTCTGTCAAGCGCACCCTTCTCTTCTGCAGCTTCCTTATACAGGGCTATATCAAGTGAAAGAGGTCCGTCTACCGTGCAGTCCTTGATCTCGCCTGCTTCATTCATGCGTGTGAGTTCTGCAGCATCCACAGTCGCGGGCATTTTTTCATTGACAGTCTCAAGAGCCGCAAGTACTGCAACCTTGGGATTCGTTACTCCGCAGGCCTTGGCAACATCTACCGTATATTCGATCATGCATTTCTTGTCTTCCACTGTCGGATAGGGCATAAAAGCCACGTCGGTAAGGAAAAGAAGCCTGTCGATACCGGGTATCTCAAATACACACACGTGTGAAAGAGGCTTGCCTGTACGGAGTCCCACTTCCTTGTTGAGCACGCTCTTAAGGAATGTTCCCGTAGGAAGAAGTCCCTTCATGTACATGTCTGCCTCACCGTCATGTACTAACTTAACAGCCTTAAGAGATGCCTCAACTATGTCCTTTTCGTCTATCACTCTGTACTGGCTGATATCCATGCCGATCTCGGATGCGATCTTACCTATCTCATCAGCATCACCGACGAGGATGGCATCTGCTATGCCTCTATCCTTGGCTACCTTGACAGCCTCCAAAACCGCCTTGTCCTGTGCTACGGCTACGGACAGTTTCTTAAGTCCTGCCTGTCCAACTCTCGATAATAGATCATCAAATGATCTGCTGCTTGAATCACTCATTTTGGTCCTCCGTTTATTTGTATTGTTTGATGATTTAACTATTTTATGGGTATGCCGGCTTAATACTAAGCTCTCGTTCGCTGTCAGTGAACGGGTGCGCCTTAACAGCCCTGAACTTAAATGATACCACTACCCATGTAATGAGTCAAAAGAACTCTTCCATATTATACCAAATCACACTCTTCCATATTCTACCAAATCATACCCGTTGTAACAAGAAGAAATAATGCTTTGCACCCATAGTATTTGGTGTTGAAAAATACTTGTTTTTGTTACTTAATTCCTATATAATTATCAACTGACGGTGCAGATACATAATGTATAAGGGATATTTGGTCGGGACAGACCGTATAAGAGGTTATTTATGTCAGTTATCGATTCACTATTGAATTTCTGCCATACATTAACAGATGGTAAACAGCAGGACATGGAGAGTTTCAAGCAGGCGGCAGCCGTTTATGCCGGGGAATACGGCATAGCCAAGCTTATGATAGAGACACACTTCCGTCAAGACGCTGCTTCTCCTAACAGAAATGATGCCCCCATCGTCAGCAGAAATATCGTCATTTACGAAGATACGGATGTCGCCGCTTTGGGCGAACCCGTTATGCAGAAATATATGAATAACAGTGACGAATACGTTATTTCTTATACTTATCCCGCTGCAGGAGTTGAATTTGATCCCCAGGCACTTAGAGAGATAGAACTTTTCTCTACGATCTCATATTTCTTCTTCGGAAGGCTTCGTTTTGGCGAGATGATCAAAAAAGGAACTCTTACCCAGTATATGACCGGACTTCCCAACTCAGGCGGTTATATGGCAAGGGCTGCACAGATATTACAGTCCGGCAGACTTTTCGAATATGATTCATATTATTTTAATATCAAAGGTTTCGGACTTGTCAGCAAGAAGTTCGGATTCAAACAGGGCGATGAAATGATACGTCAGTACGCCCATAGCGTTGCAGGGTTTGCCGACCCCGAGGAGATAGTCGCTCATTTAGGCGGCGATAATTTCGTTGCACTCATCAAGAAGGCGCATTATGCAACATTTGTCAGTCTCCTTCAGGACGTAAATGTAACTGCCGAAAAAGGCGATAAGGAAATACCCGTCAAACTCAATTCGACCATAGGCATCTGGCATATAGATGGTGCATTCAAGGAGTTGAGCGAGATCATCTCACTTCCGGCAATGGCTATGAATGCCGCAAAAAATGTGCTACATCAGCAGATCTGCCACGTATCTGACGAGCTTCTGTTCCATATCTCAGAGCAGAAAAAGGTGTTGGAGAGTTTCCCGACAGCCATAAGGGCCAAAGAATTCACAGTGTTCTATCAGCCCAAAGTCGATTCACGAGACAATTCGCTCGCAGGCGCCGAGGCTTTGGTTCGCTGGATACACGGTGAAGAGATCATCTCTCCTTGCGCTTTTGTCCCTATCCTTGAGAGAGAAGGTGCCATTAAGGCTCTGGATCTCTATGTTCTTGAGAATACCTGTCTCGACATCAGACGCTGGATCAAAGCCGGTTTATCTCCGGTGACCGTTTCGGTCAATATATCCCGTAAAGATCTGGATGACCATACTCTTCCTTACCAGATCTGCGATATAATAGATAAGTATGAAATAGACCATAAATATATCCAGATCGAGATAACCGAGACAACCGATGAGGCTGAGCACGATATTATGATAGAATTCCTGGAACGTTTGAGCGAAATGGGGATATCTACGGCTATCGACGATTTCGGTTCGGGTTATTCATCCCTCAGTACGCTTCGTAACTTCAAGATCAACACTCTTAAGATAGACCGTTCTTTCATAGATAATGACGTATTCTCAAGAAACGACGAGATAATCCTCTCTGATATCATCCATATGGCGACCATGCTCGGAGTAGAAGTGATCACCGAAGGCGTTGAACGAAAGGAACAGCTTGATTTCATGAATAAGGTCGGCTGTTATCTGATACAAGGCTTCTATTATGACAAGCCTCTTGCGCCGGATGCTTTTACCGAGCGTCTTAAGATCGGCAAATATGATATGTCGATCTGACTGTCATAAGGAACGGATCAGACCGACACATCCGTATATATTGCTATGAGCGGATACAGTAATTCATGCCGTCTATGCAGTCGATCTTATGTTTGACCGTCATATCCGTCAACAATCCCAGCAATTCCGTGATCGAGATGTCATCTCTGTCACTCAGATCGTAGAATATCTCGCTTACCGTCTTGGGTCTGTGGTCAAGTACCGAGATTATAAGCCTCTCTTTCGTCGAGAGGAATCTGAGACCCTCAGATCTGCCCCCTTGTTTCTTACCCGCATTTATGTCGAATCGTCTGATATCCGTAGCCTTTACATCATTTACCGTCTTCTTCAACAATCTTTTTTCATCGTCATGCGGCTCATTACCGTCTTCGGACCTTAGCATCGCATATCTGTCCATGAACTCACAGACAAAATCATAGGGCCTTATGAGCGGATATGCACCATCCTTTATCAGTTCATTGCACCCAAGACTCAAGGAATCATTTACCCTTCCCGGAAGCGCATACACGTCCTTGCCCTGATCCAGTGCAAAACCCACGGTTATCAGTGTACCGCTGCGCTGCCTGGCCTCTATTACAAGCACTGCATCGGACAGACCCGATATTATCCTGTTCCTGCTGGCAAAGTTTCTTCCTATCGTTGGCGTTCCCGGCGCATATTCGCTTATGACCGCACCGTTATCCAATAATCTTTCATACAATTTGGCATTCTCCGCAGGATAGCATATATCCACTCCGCCTCCCAAAACGGCAAATGATCTTCCTCCTGCAGATAAGGCCGCATTCTGGGCGATCCCGTCTACTCCCATCGCCATACCGCTTATCACCTGTATTCCGGCCCCTGCGATCTCCAACGCAAATTCTCTCGCCATCTGCCTTCCGTATCCGGAACAGTTCCTGGCTCCGATTATCGCGACACTCGGAACATTCTCATCGGGCAATTCACCCATATAGTATATTCCCTTCGGTGAAGACGGTATACGTTTTAGCCTCTCAGGAAATCCGTCATCTTCACGTGTTAAATAATTAATTTCTCTTTTAATTAATTCGTTTGTTATACCGTTCATATATCACCTCTGTAGCTTATCGCTTCTCCCAAATGTTCAATGCCTATCACTTCCTTTTCATCAATGTCGGCTATGGTCCGTGCTACTTTGAGTATCTTGTGATAGGATCTGGCGGTCAGTTCCATGGCATCATAAACATTCTTCATGTATTCCGTTTCTGTCTTGCCCAGCCGGCAGTATTTCTCAATGCTTCCCGACGGGATCTCGCTGTTATATGCAAATTCCATGCCCCTAAAGCGCTCCCTCTGAATATTCAGTGCCCTGCTTACCTTAACAGCCAGTTCGGCGCTCGATGTCGACCTGCGTTTTTTTGACCGCTTATCCTCAGAATCGCCTATCAACCTGTCCGCTTCAACTCTGGATGCCGAAACAATGATATCTATCCTGTCTTTTATGGGGGCCGATATCCGGCTCCTGTACCTGGCGATCATCCGGTCGGAGCAGTTACAGAGATTTCTGTCAGGATAATGGCCGCACGGACATGGATTGGATGCCGCAACGAGCATAAAGTCAGCCGGATAAGTCAACGTCGATCTTGCTCTGGATATCTGTATCCTCTTATCTTCAAGGGGCTCCCTCAATACCTCTATGCACTCCCTGTCAAACTCAGGAAATTCGTCCATGAACAGTATTCCCTTATGGCTTAGTGACATGATACCCGGTCGCGAATAAGCCCCTCCGCCGGCAAGGGAACTTGCCGTTGCGGTATGGTGCGGACTCAAAAAAGGCCTCTGTGTGATATACGGCCGTTCTTTGTCAAGCAACCCGGAGATACTGTATATCGTCGATACCTCAAGGCTCTCGGCTTCATTCAAAGGTTGCATGATCGAAGGCAGTCTCTTGGCTATCATAGTCTTACCCGCTCCGGGAGGACCGAATATGAGCATATGATGAAATCCCGCAGCCGCAACCGTCGCCGCCCTTATGCAGGCTTCCTGACCTATCATGTCGGCATAATCATATCTCTTTTCTTCCCTGCATTCCTTTACAGCGCTGCCATCCCGGCGAAAAACCAATTCATTTAAGATCTCTTCGTTTAGAAGCGCAGCAACAGCATCAGAGAGTGTTCTCACCGCGATTATCCTGATCCCGTTCACATAAGCGGCTTCCATGGCATTATCCTGCGGGACCATACAGCTGCCGATACCGCTGTCCCTGGCTTTGATGACCATCGGCAGTACACCGCTTACCGCTCTTATGTCCCCCATAAGGCCAAGCTCACCGATAAGCATCATATCCTTACATCTGTCGGCCGGTATCCTGCCCGTGGATACCATTATTCCCACTGCAATGGGCAGATCAAAGGCCGTTCCCGACTTACTTATATCCGCAGGTGATATATTTACTGTTATCTTAAGGGGAGGAACATCCATATCACAGTTTTTAAGTGCCACCCTTACTCTCTCCCTTGCTTCCTTTACTTCACCCGACAGCTTTCCAACCATATCAAATCCGGGCAGCCCTCTTGTTGTATCGACTTCAACGTCGGCAATGTACGCAGACATGCCGTTGAGCGCACCGGAACAGACAGAAGAATACATAAAATCCCTCCATTCTCATCATTAAATTCATAAATATGGGAAAATCAAGTGAAAAAGATACTTATAAAGTGAGTCTAAGATAGCACAACTAGTTTGCGGTGTCAATAACATTCTGTCAGAAGATCTGCCCGCCCTTTTTATCAAAAAAGCCACTACGGCTTAGGCAGGGCAAGAAAAAAGGATCGTCCCATAAGGACGATCCCTGTGATCTTTTAGTCTTATTTAATGATCAGAATAGCTTATTCTCCATCGCATCCGGATCAACCGCAAACTGAACCGCTGTTTCCTTGCTGATCTTATTGGCAAAATAGATCTGCTGTATGCAGTCATCCATAGTGATCATGCCCATCTTACGGTTTGTCTGCATAACGCTCGTAAGCTGATGCGACTTACCTTCTCTTATAAGGTTCTTGACCGCATTAGTGGTATGGAGTACTTCAAATGCCGCTACTCTGCCCTTACCGTCTGAAGTAGGCATGAGCTGCTGCGAAATAACGGCCTCTAACACGTTAGCCAGCTGCACTCTTATCTGCTGCTGCTGATGAGGCGGGAATACGTCGATGACACGGTCCACCGTACTTGCCGCACCGATCGTATGCAGTGTGGAAAGGACCAGATGACCTGTCTCCGCAGCTGTTATGGCAACGGATATGGTCTCAAAGTCACGCATCTCACCCACAAGGATAACATCAGGATCTTCTCTTAAGGCTGCTCTTAACGCATTTGCATAAGACTGGCTGTCCAGACCGATCTCTCTCTGGTTTACGATCGACATGTCATGTCTGTGCAGATACTCTATAGGGTCTTCCAGAGTGATAACATGTGCATCACGTCTGTGATTGATCCTGTCTATGATAGCCGCAAGCGTCGTTGACTTACCTGAACCCGTAGGTCCCGTAACGAGGATCAGACCTCTCTTTCTGTTATAAAGATCTATAACCGACTCCGGTACACCAAGCGATTCCGGAGAAGGCACATCCGAGCTCACAAGACGAAGTGCCATTGCACAGGTACCACGCTGTCTGAAAGCATTTACACGGTAACGACCGAGTTCCGGAAGCGAGTATGAGAAGTCGTGCTCACCTTTTTCAGTAAATTTCTGGATCTGTTGATCATTCATGATGCTGTACAGAAGTTCCTTGGTATCATCAGGCATCAACCTGTCATACTCCATGGCGAGCAATCTTCCGTTGACACGCATCTTGGGCGGCACGCCGACAGTGATATGAACATCCGACGCTCCGGCTTCCACAGCAACTCTCAGCACCTGTTCGATAGTGAAATTAGCCATTCTCCCTAACCTTCCCTTCACATAAAGATTTTTGAATCGGGCAGGGTCGCACCCTGCTCGCCGCGAGCCGCCGCTAAACTTAAACTGACAACGCCCTGTCGGCGACTCTGCGATATAAAAAACCGCGTGATGACGGTCACGCGGTAAGAGTACGTAAACTCAGTTCTGTTATGCCATCTTATTGACAGCCTTGCTCAGACGGGATACCTTCCTTGATGAAGTATTCTTGTGATATACTCCCTTCGAAGTAGCCTTGTCTATAGTAGCTGTGGCCTCGACTAAAGCGGCTGCGGCTGCATTCTTGTCACCGGACTCGATCGCGCTGTAAACCTTCTTGACAGAAGTCTTCACACCCGACTTGATAGCCTTATTGTGCTCCGCATTGGCATTTGATACTAAGATTCTCTTCTTAGCGGATTTGATGTTAGCCAAGTTCTCCACCTCCTTGCAGATTGTTGTTCTAAGTAAGTGCAGGCAATCCGGACACGGACGTTTTGCCACACGCAAATGATATTGTATGTCACAAAAGTCCATAAGTCAATAGGAAAATTGAGTTTTCTTGGAGTTTTTTGCAGTCTTGTCTATCCGCCTCGTGTAACCCATTTCTATAAGGTAAATATGTTTACCATGAATATGATACCACCGTATATATGTTCAGTCCAGTAAAAAGTTCGCCAATACCGTATTGCTGACGTCAATTCCCCTGTCCGTAAGTCTGATACGGTCGCCGGATGATTCCAGCAGTCCTTCTTTTGCCAGCTTTTTCGTTATATCACCGTATATCACGTCATAAGGATCCGAAAACTTATCGGCAAACTCCTTCCTGCTTATTCCATCCATCCTTCTTAGTCCTAGGAACATGAACTCTTCCATCATATCTTTAACGGAAAGTTTTTGTATATCCTCATGAATACGTTCATTCTCTATGAGCGATAAACGATCTGAAACGAGCGTACTGTCCTTATCCGTGGGATGAGTAAACTCCCTGTGCTTCAAATCCCCTTTACCATCTGAATACATATCAAGATAAGAGGCCATGTCTGCCGTATTTCTGTATCTGTATCCCATATAATACGAAGAAGCGCCCAGTCCTGCTCCGATGTAATTACCTCCCGTCCAGTATACATTATTATGCCTGCATTCATATCCGGGTTTTGAATAATTGGATATCTCATATCTGACATATCCGGCTTTAGCAAGGACAGCTCGTGTATCATAATACATCCTGCGTTCATCATCCTCATTCGGGAGCGGAGGACGATCTGATAAAAAGTCTGAATGATGCAGATTTATGTTAACCGTTGTCGGGTCATCCTTTTTTCTCTCTTCTGCACTGATCGGTCGACCAACCGATCCGGAAGGCGATGTGCTGACACTTCCGTCATGTGCATAAAGATCATGAAATTTAGTGCCTTCTTCGATAATAAGACTATAGGCGGAAATATGCTCGGGGTCATGGTTGACTACATAAGTCAGTGTATTTAAGTAACTTTCGGGTGTCTGTCCGGGTATGGCGCTAATTATATCTACATTTAAGTTTTTGATCCCAACCCGCCGGGCTGATGTAAAAGTGGCTTCAAAATCCGCAAGATCATGTATACGTCCCAATATCTTAAGCTCGTTGTTGTCGGATGATTGCAGTCCGATGCTCAGTCTGTTGATGCCCAGGCTCATATAGGATCTCAGTTTGTCCTCATTGACTGTTCCCGGATTACATTCCATGCTGATCTCAATACCGGCCGGCATATCGAATCCATCCCTTATGGTCTGCATTATTCTGTTAAGTTGCTTAGGAGTGAGCAAAGACGGCGTACCTCCGCCGAAGAATACCGTATAAAGCGGTTCTCTGACATATCGTGAATATTGTTTTATTTCGTTGCAAAGTGCCGAAACATATTTATCGCGGACCTCACTCGGTGCACTGAAAGAGAGAAAATCACAGTAATGGCACTTCCGTATGCAAAAAGGTATGTGTATATAGAGAGATATCATTTCTTTTCATTAATGAACCCGAGGCCTGATACGGTCCCGGGTTTTAACATCATTCCGAATCCAGTTTGAGTACCGACATGAATGCCTTCTGAGGTATCTCAACATTACCTATCTGGCGCATTCTCTTCTTACCTTCCTTCTGTTTCTCTAAAAGCTTCTTCTTACGTGTTATATCACCGCCGTAACACTTGGCCAATACATCTTTGCGCATGGCTTTGACAGTCTCTCTGGCGATTATCTTACCGCCGACCGCAGCCTGTATCGGTATCTCAAAAAGATGTCTGGGTATCTCATCCTTGAGTTTTTCACACATCTTACGGCCTCTCTCATAGGCACTGTCAGCATGAACTATAAATGAGAGCGCATCCACTTCTTCCCTGTTGATAAGTATATCCAGCTTGACCAAAGAACTCTTCTCATATCCTTTGAGTTCGTAGTCAAATGACGCATAACCCCTCGAGCGGCTCTTCAGCGCATCAAAGAAGTCATAGATGATCTCATTTAGCGGCAGATCATACTTAAGCAGGACTCTGTTAGCCTCTATGTATTCCATTCCTGTCTGCCTGCCGCGCCTTTCCTGGCACAGTCCCATGATCGCACCCAGATACTCGGATGTGAGCATGATCTCAGCCGAAACTATCGGTTCTTCCATATAATCTATCTCGGAGGGATCCGGCATATTGGTCGGATTGGTTAGTTCCACCATTTCTCCGTTGGTCTTCCATACATGATATATAACACCCGGAGCTGTCGTCACAAGGTCCAGATTATACTCCCTTTCGAGTCTTTCCTGCACTATCTCTAAGTGCAGCAGCCCCAGGAATCCGCATCTGAACCCAAATCCCAATGCAACCGATGTTTCAGGCTCATAATTAAGTGACGCATCATTTAGCTGCAGTTTTTCAAGAGCATCTCTAAGATCCGGATACTTTGCTCCGTCCGCAGGGTACATACCGCAATAGACCATTGACTGGACCTTTTTATATCCGGGGAGCGCCTCCGCACACGGATCATCATCATCCGTGACCGTATCACCAACCGCCGTATCACGGACATTCTTGATAGAAGCCGTTATATAGCCTACCATTCCCGCAGAGAGTTCTTCGCCGGGAATGAACTGTCCTGCGCCAAATGTACCCACTTCCACGACCTCGGCTGTTGCTCCGGTCGCCATCATCCTTATATGAGTACCTTTGGACACCTTTCCGTCCATCAGTCTGCAGAATATGATGACGCCTCTGTAAGAATCATACAGCGAATCGAAGATAAGTGCCTTAAGCGGCGCATCAGGATCTCCGGACGGAGCCGGTATACGCTCAACTATACGCTCCAAGACATCCTCTATACCGATACCGTTCTTGGCACTTATTAAAGGAGCATCCTTGGCCTCTAATCCTATCACGTCTTCGATCTCTTCAATGACTCTCTCCGGCTCGGCGCTCGGAAGATCTATCTTATTTATTACGGGAAAAACCTCCAGATCATGATCCAACGCCAGATAAACATTGGCCAGCGTCTGCGCTTCGATCCCCTGTGCCGCATCCACGACAAGTATCGCTCCGTCGCAGGCAGCAAGCGATCTGCTGACTTCATAATTGAAGTCAACATGCCCCGGAGTGTCTATAAGATTAAAAACGTATTCCTGCCCGTCCTTTGCCTTATATACGGTACGGACTGTCTGCGCCTTGATCGTTATACCACGCTCACGCTCTATATCCATGTTATCAAGGACCTGCTCCTGCATCTCCCTTTCGGTCAGGAGTCCTGTCTTCTCGATTATTCTGTCTGCAAGAGTGCTCTTACCGTGATCGATATGAGCAACGATGCAGAAATTCCTGATATGCTTCTGATCCATTTAATGTATTATCCTTCCACGGATCCTTAAAATCCGCTCTGTGTTATCTGGAATGGCCTCCGCCGCCGTGGCTTCCGCCACCGCCGCCTCCGCCGGATGAACTCCTCTCGATCTTATGCTTGGTCACGGTCTTATGAGAGAACGTATCCGTCTTGACTCTGAAGTTCGCCTTCCTGCCTTCCAGATAAGTCTCGGCGTTCACGGTTACATCACCAAGCTTACTCCTCCAGTTAAGGAATATGTATATTATAGAAATGACCAACGAAGCAATGAGCACGGTTCCCATCGAAAAAGGCATCCTTAGTTTGCCGCCCTTCCTGTATATCTGATTCGCCAGTTTGGAATAAACATAATAAGGATCGTCACCATCACTCAGTTCATCCAGGACATTAAGCATCTCCGTAGCAGCATCGTCGCTTATCCTCTCCCTTATATTTCCGGTAGTTGACATCCATGAATGAATTCCGCCGTCTCCGCCCCTGCTCCAGTTGTCTATGAAAACAATGGCCGAACCTCCAGGATAATCATAACCCATATGATTATCTTCAGAGAAACTGTCAGCAAGCCTTCGCACCGAATCAAGATAAGCATTCTCGGGATCATCAAGTATGATAAAAATGATATCCGTCTGACAGGCGTTTCCTATCTCCTCAAGCCTGTCTCCCAAATCCCGCTCTTCTTCATCGGTCATCTTGTCAGCCTGATCTATTAACGTCACGGAGTTATCCCAGCTCGAATTGTTTCTCTCCGCATTCATTACCGAATTCTTCACGGAGAAATATACCGGCAGAGATATCACTGTGATAACAGCCGCTATTATAAATGGTATTCTGAAATACTTAAAATATGATTTCATTTTCTATCCCCTGGTCTTTTCTGTCCCTTTCCGCAAGACGCTACATTATCGCTGCTGCCAACAGCCTTATCATGGATCCGATAAGAGTTATCAGTCCGAATACCGTCGCTCCGTATAACACGACTTTATTCTTTGCGACCGGAGTCTTACCAACGACCTTACCCGTCTGTCCGTTAACATGGAATTTGTAGTTCTCATTCCTATATCTGAAAACATATTCCCACACCGGAAGGAGCGCATAGTCAACCTTCTGCTTGGAAGCGTTGGCATCCATGCTCTTTCTAGTGACCGTTGTATATCCGGTTATACTCGCATTTATGAGTGCTTCTATGGCCGTCTTGATCTTCTCGATCGCTCTCGGAGCCAGTTCTTCCTCAGATCTGTTGTATTTCTCTCCCAAAAAGCCCGACATGTACTTCTCCTGAAAGCTCTCAAACCCTTCATAGGCATAAGGTTCCAAAAGATCCATATACTGATCATCCATATAATCCGAGGCATCTACGGGAACTCTGTCAAATGATGCATCCATCTCTCTGTGTATGTCAAAATATGAGGTCTCGGTATATTCATAATCCCCTGATGTCCAGTGTCTGACTTTGGTGCCGGTTCCGTGATAATCCGTAGATGTATCATAATCATACATAAAGAAAGGAACATAAGTACCTTCTATCTTGCTCACCGATGCATTACTGAGAAATCCCGTCGGCGTGAAAACACGCTTGCCGAATTCGCTTTTAAGAAGGTCTATCGCTTTATTTCTGCTTATCCTGAAAGGAAGTATGAGGGCAGGTTCATAAGCCCCCTGCACTCTTTCGTCGAGGATCACGTAAGTACCGCAGTTAGGGCATTTCGTTGCAGACGTATGCTCTAAGATCACGCTCTCCATCGGCGCACCGCAACTTACGCACGTATGCATCGCCTCTGTGCTTACTATCTTCTCTTCCGTGTCCAGTCCGTCGCAGTGGGGACAGCACATCGTCCCTTTATCCGGATCATAGACTATATTTCCTCCGCAGTTCTTACACTTAAATATCATGGGATCCCTCCAAAACGGTCACATTTTCTCCGGTGCACCAAAGCCCAGCATGTCAATACATGTACTGAGTTCCTTGAGTGTCAGCACAAGCAGTGCTATATATCCCTGCTTCTTCTGCTCATCTTCCTCCGACAGTATCCTTACTTCATGATAGAAACTGTTGAATGCGTTAGCCAGTCCGTATATATATGCACATATCCTGTGAGGAGCCGCCTCGGTATAAGCTCCCGTGACAGTCTGTGCAAACCCTGTAAGTTCCATCATGAGGCTCTTCATTACTGCCGAATCCGGAACAGTAAATCCACATGCCTTGCCCTCAATATCCGGGAGTTTACCTCCTTCGGACACAAAACGCTCAAGTATGCTCTTGATCCTGACTATCGTATACAGTATATACGGCCCGGTATTCCCCTCGCTGGATGTGAACTTGTCAACATCAAAGATATAATCCTTGGATGCCTGGTTGGACAGGTCTCCGTATTTGATGGCCGCAAGAGAAACGATCTTGCTGATGGCTTTGGCCTCATCATCATCTATATCTCTGTTTTCCTTGATGCGGGCATACATTCTGTCATCTATGTCCTTGATCAGATACTCTAACCTCATCACGCCGCCGTCTCTGGTCTTAAACGGCTTACCGTCCTTACCGTTGACAGTACCGAAGCCTATATGTATCAGCTCTTTATCAGGATCGATGAGTCCCGTCTTCCTCGCACATCTGAATACCTGTTCAAAATACAGATTCTGTCTCTTATCCGTCAAATAGACCATCCTGTCGGGATCATATTTCTTTACCCTGTCCATTATGGTCGCCAGATCGGTTGTATTATACAATGATGCACCGTCAGACTTAAGGATCATGCACGGAGGCATCTCCTTATTGTCCGTTTCTTCCTTGACATCAACTACCAAAGCGCCGTCGCTTATCCTCGTATATCCGCCTTCTTTAAGATACTTTACCATGTCAGGAATAAGATCATGAACATCACTCTCGCCCTTCCACAGATCGAATTCGACGTTAAGCGCATCATAATTGCGTTTAAGATCGGCCTTAGACACATTCATTATGTGTTGCCAGAGTGCCCTGTAACCTCTCACACCGTTTTGAAGTTTGGCGGTCGCTTCCATGGCACGTTTCTTGTATTCCTCGTCCTCCTTACTCTTACCGGAAGCCGTGGGATATATCTCCTCAAGCTCATTTATCGTAAAAGGAGCCTCATTCGGGTATTCGCCTTCGTAGGAATCATCAAAATAGGGAAGATCCGGATACCTCTCTTTAAGCTCCGTGATAACAAGACCCATTTGCAGTCCCCAGTCACCCAGATGTACATCTCCGATGGTCTCATGCCCCATATATCTGGATATTCGCTTAATGCTCTCACCTATAACGGCACTTCTTAAATGTCCCACATGAAGCGGCTTAGCTACATTGGCTCCGCCGTAATCCACGATCACCGTTTGCTTCTTCGGAGTCTCTATGCCAAGTCTTCCATCCTCACAGGCTGTCATCTGCTTAAGATAGTCCGCCAGAAAAGATCCTTTTATCGTGATGTTCAAAAAGCCGGGGTTAACAGGCTCGGCTTTTTCTATCACTGGATCATCTTTGAGTTTATCGGCCACCTCTGCCGCTATCACGGCAGGCGCCTTGTGGTATACCTTGGCTCCGGCCATTGCTCCGTTACACTGGTATTCACACAGATCGGGCCTGTTTGATACCGTTACCTGACCCAACTCGGGATCATATCCTGCTTTATTAAATGCTGTTTTAACTTCGTCGCTTATTAACTCTAATATAGTCTTCACGGGATTCCTCCATAATCTTATGTCTTATTCAGATCCTAGGTAGATGTTACAACCCGATCCTTGCCGTGCGTCTTACCGTAATACAGCCTCTTATCCGCGGCTTCAATGACATTTCTTAACTGAGCGCCGTATCTGTATTCCGCCACTCCGGCTGTGAGTGTTACCTTGAATATATTATCCTTGCTGTCCCTAAATTCGGTATTCCTCAATCTGTCAAGGATCCTCTCAGCCACAAACTGTACCTCGGTCCTCGGACCGTGAGCAAACAGCAGGAATTCCTCTCCGCCCCAGCGGCATGAATAATCTCCGGCTCTGACTTCGTCTCTGATGATCTCAGCCAGTCTCACCAGCACAGTATCTCCCGTATCATGGCCGTAAGTATCATTGACCTTTTTGAAATCATCTATATCCATCATGACTACGCTGAACACTTCTATTCTCTCCATCTGTCCTATGGCCTCATTGACTGCATTCGTAAGGCTTCTTCTGTTCCACAGTCCGGTTAAAGGGTCATGTCCGGCTTCCTCACTGAGCTTGACGTTCTCTTTGGCAAGGAACTGGGACATATACTCGGCCTCAAGCGCAAATACGAGCGAGAAACTTATCTGTAAGAAGAATGCGATGAATATATTGATATATCGCATTGTCACTCTGAACGAACCGTACCGGGAAAGATCATAGAACGCATCCTTAGGGGTGAGTATACTTACGACAAGGTAACACATTACCACGAACATTGACAAAATTACGGCAATATTGATGCTGGTATGCCTGTTCTTTTTGGAAAATATACCGCTCAGATAAAAAGCCGCCGGTATGAGTGCAACGGTATAGAGCATAAACCCGCAATCAAATCCCAAAAGGAACGATGCCAAAGCCGAGTGCGCCTCGATCTCCAAATATATCATCGCCATCAAAAGACCGTATTTCTCTTTGGAATTGAGATATGTACCCATGAAAATGTACAGAAATACTATACATATATTATAGTAGTACAATATATCGGCATGCACGGAATGCATAAGAAAACAGAATATCAAATGAATAAAAGCAGCTCCAAGGCATACCACCTTGAACTTTGCTTCGTCTTTTATGAGCTGTTTGCCTTTTAAAACCTGTATTAAAGCGCGAAAAAAGCGGATCAATCCCCTTTTCATGTCTCAGAACACCTCATTACAATACATACCTATAAATAATTGTATAACTTTTTTCCGACAATTTCCACTATTTTAGGTCTATAATTTGATGGAGTCTATATGATAAAATACATTCTATGAACAGGACAGATCACAACAGGTTATTCAATGAGATCATTTCGGATCTTTCAAAAAACACG
>CAMNDJ010000013.1 GCA_946535225.1 uncultured Lachnospiraceae bacterium | reverse complement strand
AGAGATAAATAAGAGGCGTACATTCGCCATAATAAGCCATCCCGATGCGGGTAAGACCACTCTTACCGAGAAGTTTCTGTTATACGGAGGGGCCATTAATCTGGCGGGATCAGTTAAGGGTAAGGCTACGGCCAGACATGCGGTGAGTGACTGGATGGAGATAGAAAAGGAACGTGGTATCTCGGTCACGAGTTCTGTGCTTGAGTTTGAGTACGGCGGATATCATATCAATATACTTGATACACCGGGCCATCAGGATTTCTCGGAGGATACTTACAGGACTCTCATGGCGGCTGATTCGGCCGTGATGGTCATCGATGCTTCAAAGGGTGTCGAGGCTCAGACCAGGAAGCTTTTCAAAGTCTGCGGTATGAGGGGGATCCCGATATTCACCTTCATCAACAAACTTGACAGAGACGCCAATGACACGTTTGAACTCCTGGACGAGATAGAGAAAGAACTCGGGATCGCCACCTGCCCCGTCAACTGGCCCATAGGCTGCGGTAAGGGATTCAAGGGCGTGTATGACAGACAGACAAGACAGGTCATCACATATTCGGATACGGAGAAGGGTACCAAAGAAGGCGAGACCAGGGTCTGTCCGATCGATAATGACACGGATGTCATAAATGCCATAACGCAGGAGAGATATGATATCTTAACGGATGAGATAGAGTTGCTTGACGGAGCCAGTGCAGAGTATGATCTTGAGGCGGTTCAGGCCGGCAAGCTCACTCCCGTATTCTTCGGTTCTGCGCTCACAAACTTCGGCGTGGAGGTGTTCTTACAGTATTTCCTTAAGATGACGACGACTCCGCTTGCGAGGATGAGCAAGGGCGAACTCATCGATCCGGTATCACATGATTTCTCCGCCTTTGTATTCAAGATACAGGCCAATATGAACAAGGCCCACAGAGACAGGATAGCATTTATGCGCATCTGCAGCGGCAAGTTCGATGCGGACAAGGAAGTGCGTCACGTACAGGGCGGCAGGACTATGCGCCTAAGCCAGCCGCAGCAGATAATGGCCGATTCCAGAAAGATATTGAGCGAGGCTTATGCGGGAGACATCATAGGCGTGTTCGATCCGGGAATATTCTCTATCGGTGATACAGTGTGTTCGCCCGGAGAGGATATAACCTTCGAGGGGATACCGACCTTTGCGCCGGAGCATTTTGCAAGGGTAAGACAGGTAGACACCATGAAGAGAAAGCAGTTCATCAAAGGTGTCGAGCAGATAGCCAAGGAAGGTGCCATCCAGATATTCAAGGAATACAATACGGGTATGGAGGAGATCATCGTCGGAGTCGTCGGAGTGCTTCAGTTCGACGTGCTCAAGTACAGGCTCAACAACGAGTACAATGTGGAGATCATATTGGAACCTCTGCCGTATGAGCATATAAGATGGATCGTAAATAAGGATGCGGATATGGATAAGATCACGGGAACGAGCGATATGAAGAAGATCGTCGATCTTAAGGACAGACCGCTTCTGTTGTTTATAAATGCGTGGAGTCCGGGAATGGTGCTCGATCGTAATCCGGGCTTGGAACTTGCGGAATTCGGAACGGAATAGGCCGCAGGAGAGTGCCTGCCTATGAAAAAACTGATGGCGGTATTGGGTGTGTCAATGGCCCTGTTAGCGGGGCTGCTCATCTACTCCGCATTTGAACTGAATAAGCCGGAAAACGGGACGCAAAAACCCAAGGTCGTCGCAATGGTCACTCCCATCGCAGAACCGAAGGCTGCAAATGAGCAGGAGGCGGTAAGCGTGACTCCCATATCTTATACCGATGAAGCGGTTAAAGATATGGTGGTCAGCGAAGAGGAGGAACAGTGGGATGAGTCCGTGGATGAAAACATCGCGCCCTCGGATAATCCGTATCTTGCAGATCTTGTCACTCATGACGACTTATCCTATGCCTACAGCACGTTAAATGACGAGCAGAAGACCGTATATGATGAGGTCTATCGAAGCATAGTCAGTTATTCGACGAACAATCCGGTATCAACGACCGATCCGGCAACTTTGGACAAGGCGTTCGGCTGTGTCATGGCGGATCATCCGGAGATATTCTATGTCAACGGATACAGATATACCAAGTTTACAACGCACAATAATGTCATAAAGCTTCTTGTGTTCAATGCAAGCTATGTATATTCGATGCAGGAGAGAGATGCGATAATCCCCGATATTGATGCGGTAGCAACGGGGATACTCATGAACGTATATGAAGGTGCATCCGATTATGACAAGATCAAATACATCTACGATACTCTGGTGCTTCAGACGGAATATGTGGCAGACTCACCCGACAATCAGAACGTGATATCGGTACTGTTAAACAAAAAGAGCGTGTGTCAGGGTTATGCCAAGACAATGCAGTTATTGCTCAACAGACTGGGGATACCGTGCTGTCTGGTCACCGGCATAGTCGGTGATTCGCAGAGACATGCGTGGAATGTGGTCAGGTCCGACGGGGACTGGTATTATGTGGATGTCACATGGGGAGATGCTTCGTACAGACTCGATGAGGAATCCGAGGGCGAAGTGATAGTGCCGGATGTCAATTATGACTATCTCCTGGTGCCGTATGATGAGATAGCGAAAACGCACAGGGCGGAGCCTGTCACGAACATGCCCGACTGTGTATCGATGAAGGATAACTATTACGTCAGGGAAGGGCTGTATTTCACGGATTATAACCCAGATCAGTTAAGAGCGGTATTCGATAATGCATATGCCACGGGCGCGGGCTATGTGATGTTAAAATGCAGTGACGCGGGTGCGTATAACAGGATGTGCACCGCACTGGTGGATGAGCAGAAGATATTCGACTATGTAAATGAGGGCGATATCGCCTACTCAAACAATGATGAGATGTATAAGTTATTATTCGCACTCAGGCGCTAAATGTGGTATAATCATAGGCGGTATGTGAATATTTGATGGAGGTTATAAATACTATGGATAAGGACAATAAGATATATACACTCAAGGGTGAGAATGCTCTGGGCTCAGTGCAGATAGCCGATGATGTAGTCGGTATAATCGCAGGACTTGCAGCCACTGAGGTGGACGGCGTTGCATCCATGGCAGGCAATATAACCAACGAACTCATGAGCATGGTAGGATATAAGAGCCTCACCAAGGGCGTCAAGACTGATATAGCTGACGGCAAGGTCAGAGTGGAACTGGCTCTTACAATGGATTACGGATACAATATTCCTGACACCTGTGCCAAGGTACAGGACAAGGTTAAGTCCACCGTAGAGAATATGACGGGACTTACCGTAACGGATGTCAATATCCGTATAGCCGGCGTTGATATGAAGAAGGACTGATCGCGGATATTAGTATGACCAGACGTAGTTTAAGAGAACAGATATTCAAACTTCTGTTTCGCATAGAATTCAATGATCCGAAAGAGATGGACGAACAGTGCAGACTGTTCTTCTCGGTGAGTGACGATCAGATAGGAGCAGAGGATGAGGAATACATACAGAACAAATATGATTCCATCCTTGAACGCCTTCCGGATATAGACAAGGCCATCAACGAGAGGACCAAGGGCTGGACTACCGATCGCATGAGCAAGGTGGATCTGACGATCATCAGGCTCGGTGTATATGAGATCTTATACGATGAGGAAGTTCCCGAGGGTGTTGCGGTCAATGAAGCAGTGGAACTGGCCAAGAAGTTCGGACAGGATGAGTCATACAGTTTTGTGAACGGAGTCCTGGGCAATTTCTTAAATGTAAACGGTTAGAGAATTGGGCAGCATATATACTGTAGGACAGATCAATCAATACATAAAGAACATGTTCTCTCAGGATTATCTCCTGCATTCCCTTTCTGTCAGAGGGGAGATCAGCAACCTCAAATATCATTCCTCGGGTCATATTTATTTTACGTTAAAGGATAAGCTTGGAGTGATATCCTGTGTAATGTTCGCAGGTAATCGCAGGGGCTTATCTTTTTCCTTAACGGAAGGTATGCAGGTTGTCGTTACAGGCAAGGTGGATGTCTATGAGAGGGACGGAAGATACCAGCTGTATGCCTCATCCGTAGCCAAGGACGGGATGGGAGAGCTCTATGAGCGCTTCATACGCCTTAAAGAAGAACTTGAGGATATGGGGTTGTTCGCACCGGAGTATAAGAAACCGCTCCCGGATTCACCGAAGGTCATTGGAATAGTGACTGCAGCGACGGGAGCCGCGATAAGAGACATCATAAGCGTGGCAAAGGGAAGGGACCCTTATGTACAGCTTATTCTGTATCCTGCCATAGTACAGGGCGATGCGGCACCGAAGAGCATCTGCCGCGGTATAAAGATGTTGGAAGATAAAAAGGTCGATGTCATGATAGTCGGAAGGGGAGGCGGTTCTTTAGAAGACTTATGGGCCTTTAATGACAGAGATGTGGCACAGGCGATATTTGACTGCAGTATTCCCGTGATCTCAGCCGTGGGTCATGAAACGGATACAACGATCGCCGACCTTGTGGCTGATGTAAGAGCAGAGACCCCGACTGCGGCAGCGGCACTGGCAACAGCGGACAGAGCCGGACAGGACGAGAGGATCGAACGTATAAAACAGGCACTTGACCGTTCGATATTTAGGAGGATAGATGCCTGTAAACAGGCACTCAGATCCCGGACACAGATACTGGGGGCAAAGAGCCCGGCTAACAGGATAACGACATACCGACACAGGTCAATGCTGATATCCGAAAGACTTGAGAATGAAATGAACAGGGCGATCGAGGCAAGACGTAACAGACTATCGCTCATATCGTCGCGATTAGACGGTGTATCACCGCTCCTTAAACTCTCACAGGGTTATTCCTATACGGAGACTGCGGACGGCAGATGCGTAAGCCGTATAGATAGCGTGAAGGCGGGAGATGATATCAATATCTATGTCAGTGACGGACAGATCAAAGCTTCGGTCACCGGCGTTAAGAAACAGAACAGAGGGTAGGAGATGGCAGCTAAGAAGACTGAGATGTCAATAGATGAGAAGATGGATACTCTTGACGGTATCATAGAGAAAATGGAGAGTTCCGAGATATCTCTTGAGGATTCCTTTACGTTATACAAGCAGGGAGTAGAACTCGTTAAGTCATGTAACGACTCTATTGATCGTGTTGAGAAAGAAGTACTTAAGCTTAATGAAGACGGAAGTACGGATGTGCTTCCGAAGATGGAGTGATCATGGATTTTGAAAAGGAACTAAAAGCAAGATCGGAAGCTATCGATGATATCATAGAGAGTTTTCTGGCAGACGAAGACGATCATCAGAAAACAGTGATCGAGGCTATGAATTACAGCATACGAGGAGGCGGCAAGAGGATACGTCCCATGCTCATGCAGGAGACATACAGACTCTTCGGCGGTACGAGTGTGGCAGTGGAATACTTTATGGCTGCCATAGAGATGATACATACATATTCGCTCGTGCATGACGATCTTCCGTGTATGGATGATGATGAATTCAGGAGAGGACGCAAGACGACGCATGCCGTATATGGTGAAGCCATAGCGACACTTGCGGGAGATGCGCTGCTTAATTATGCGGCGGAGACGGCCCTGGGTGCTTTTGATACCGATATCGAGAAAGAACGTGTCGGCAAGGCAGTCAGGATAATGTTCAATAAGAGCGGAATATACGGAATGATAGGTGGGCAGACTGCGGATGTTGAGGCCGAGGGTAAGGCACCTGAAGAGGTAAATGAAGATCTGCTCATGTACATTCATGAGAATAAGACAGCGGCGCTTATAGAGGCTTCGATGATGGTAGGAGGAGTGCTCGGAGGTTGCGATAATGTCCAGTTAAATACACTTGAGAAGATAGCCCGTAATGTGGGCATAGCATTCCAGATACAGGATGACATACTGGATGTGACAGGTACGTTCGAGGAACTGGGCAAACCGATAGGAAGCGATGAGCGAAACGGCAAAGTGACTTACGTGTCACTTCATGGCCTTGACAAGGCTAAGCAGGAAGTCGAAGCGCTGAGCAAGGAGGCCATAATGCTTCTCCATACGCTCGAAGGAGACAACCCCTTCCTTGAGGAGCTTCTCCTCAGTATGATAAACCGAAGAAAATAGTTAAGACTGCATCTGGTTGTGACTGAAAACGGAGAATGGTATGTTGCTGGAGAAGATCACTGCACCCAATGATATCAAGAATATAGACAAAAAAGACTACCCTGCGCTCGCAGAGGAGATCAGGCAGTTCCTGATCGAGAAGATCTCTGTCTCGGGCGGTCATCTGGGTTCAAATCTGGGAGCCGTAGAGCTGACGATGGCTCTTCATTTAACGTTGGATCTTCCTAAGGATAAGATCATATGGGATGTCGGACATCAGTCATATACCCATAAGCTGCTCACCGGAAGAAGAGACGGTTTCGAGACTTTGCGCAAGTATCACGGTATGAGCGGATTCCCCAAGCGCAAGGAGAGTGACTGCGATGCATTTGATACCGGACATTCTTCCACATCGATATCCGCAGGGCTCGGTCTGGTAAAAGCGGGAGAGCTTAAGGGTGAGAAGAATACCATAGTGTCCGTCATCGGGGACGGATCTCTGACGGGTGGTATGGCATATGAGGCGCTCAATAACTGCGCCAAGATGAACACGAATTTCATAATCGTACTCAATGACAATAATATGTCGATATCCGAGAATGTAGGCGGGGTCAGCAAGTATCTCAATAACATCCGTACGAGGACCGGATATATCAATCTGCGTGACAACATCTATTATTCCATGCTCGATAAGCGCCACGGTGATGCGATCATCGGTGCGGTGCGTAAGACCAAGAACGCCATCAAGCAGATGGTCGTACCGGGAATGTTCTTCGAGGATATGGGTATAACGTATCTGGGACCCGTGGACGGACATGATGTCGGTGCCATGGTCAAGGTCTTAAATGAGGCCAAGAGGGTCAATAAGGCCGTACTCGTGCACGTGATAACACAAAAGGGCAGAGGATATGAACCGGCCATCAAGCATCCTGCGAGATTCCACGGAGCGGAACCTTTTGATATAGAGACGGGACTTCCGGCACGTAAGAAAGAGAAGCCCAATTACACGGATATCTTCTCGACTGTCATGTTCAAACTCGGCGCAAGGAATGACAGGGTGGTCGCGATAACGGCTGCCATGGCGGAAGGTACAGGTCTTAAGAGATTCAGAAATGTATATCCCGACAGATTCTTTGATGTCGGTATAGCTGAACAGCATGCGGTGACGTTCGCTGCAGGGCTCGCAGCAGGCGGAATGATACCGATAGTCGCAATATACTCGTCTTTTCTGCAGAGGGCATATGATCAGATACTGCATGATGTATGCATACAGAACCTTCCTGTAGTATTCGCCATAGACAGGGCAGGTCTTGTCGGAAGTGACGGAGAGACTCATCAGGGGATATTCGATCTGTCATACCTGTCAAGTATCCCGAACATGCATATCATGGCTCCGAAGAACAAGTGGGAGTTGTCTGACATGCTCAAATACGCAGTCGAATGCGGGGTTCCCGTTGCGGTAAGATATCCGAGAGGAGAGGCTTATGATGAGCTTAAGGAGCATCGTGCACCGATAAGGATGGGTGAAGCGGAACTCATATACGAAGAGAAGGAAGTGGCCCTTCTTGCTCTCGGAAGCATGTTAAAGACTGCGGTAGAGGCAAGAGAGATACTTAAGAGCAAAGGTATTAAGGTGACACTTGTAAATGCCAGATTCGCCAAGCCCATAGATACGGATATATTAGACAAACTCGCATCCAAGCACAGCTTGTTCGTGCCGATGGAAGAAAACGTGGCAAGCGGCGGATACGGTGAGAAAGTAATAGAATATGTCAAGGAGAAGGGACTGTCAGTCAAAGTGCTGCCCATAAGCATACCGGATGAATATGTAGAGCACGGATCGGTGGATCTGCTCAAACAGGAGATCGGAATAGATGCTCAGAGTGTTGCGGACAGAGTCATGGCATCCCTTAAGAGAAGATAGATGAAGGAGAGATTGGATGTACTCCTTATAAACCGCGGACTGGCTTCATCAAGAGAGAAGGCCAAGGCGATAATAATGTCCGGAGATGTCTATGTGAACGGTCAGAAGGAAGATAAGGCCGGAAGCACATTTGATCCGGAGACTTCGGATATCGAGGTCAGAGGCAATACACTGCCGTATGTGAGCCGAGGCGGACTTAAACTTGAAAAGGCACTCAGAGTATTCCCGATAGATCTGAACGGATGCGTGTGCATGGATATAGGTGCATCGACCGGAGGGTTCACGGACTGCATGCTGCAAAACGGTGCAGCAAAGGTCTATTCGATAGATGTGGGGCACGGACAGCTTGACTGGAAGTTAAGAAATGACGATCGTGTCATATGCATGGAGAAGACCAACTTCAGATATCTGGAGCCGAAGGATATAGGCGAAGAGATAGATTTCGCCAGTTGTGACGTTTCTTTTATATCACTGGACAAGATACTGCCACCGGCATATGCGATGATAAAGGACGGCGGGCAGATGGTCACACTTATAAAGCCTCAGTTCGAAGCGGGCAGGGATAAGGTCGGTAAAAAGGGTGTCGTAAGAGACCCCGAGGTACATAAGGAAGTCATCGAAAGGATCATAGAGGTGGCAAAGGACGCAGGATTTATGATCTGCGGTCTCGACTTTTCGCCCATTAAGGGTCCCGAAGGGAATATAGAGTATCTTCTGTGGATGCGTAAGGGTGAAGGAGAAAGTGACGACACTAAAGTGACTGTGAACGTGGATGAGACGGTAACAGGAGCTCATGAGCAGATGACTCAGACGTAGCCGGTTAACGGATCGGGATGGAGGATAGCATGACTTTTCTCATAGTGACCAACATGAGCAAGGACAAGAGTATGGGACTGACCGAGAGGATGGCCATATATCTTGAGAAATGCGGGGTAACGGTCAGACGTGCAGTACGTAACAGTGAAGGCAAAGCTGACGACGGGATCAACACGGACGGTGTGGATGCAGTCATAGTACTCGGCGGTGACGGTACTTTCTTAAGGACCGCAAGAGACTGTGCCGGGTCGGGAGTACCTATACTCGGAGTCAACTTAGGCGCATTGGGTTTTCTGTCTGAGACAGCACCTGAGGATATAGAGAGTGCGATGGACAGAATGATAAACGGCGAATATGAGGTCAGTGAACGCATGATGCTTGAGGCTGTCATAGACAGGGCGGATCCTGCAGACGGCTATGCATCGGTATCTCCGGCGCTTAATGATATCACCGTAACGAGATTCGGTTCGCTGCAGATAATGAAATTCTCGATATATGTCAACGGCAAGGAATTGAGCAACCTAAGCGCGGACGGAATAATAGTGTCGACACCGACAGGATCGACCGGATACAATATGTCGGCAGGCGGTCCGATAGTCGAGCCTGAGGCGGATCTTATAGTCCTTACGCCGATATGTGCTCATACGCTCAATTCAAGGAGTATCGTACTAAGCTCTAAGGATAAGATCGAGGTAGTGATAGGAGAAGGTAGAGACGGCAACAGAGCAGAGGTGGAAGCCTCATCTGACGGAAGTGACAGAGTAAGGCTGTATACGGGTGATAAGATCAGTATCACAAGATCGGAATATATAAGCAAAGTCGTAAGGCTGAGCAAGGACAGTTTCTTACAGACACTGCATCAGAAATTAGGTGAATAGGAAGGATTAGAGTAAGATGATCGAGATCAGATGGCACGGAAGAGGAGGACAGGGTGCTAAGACCGCGAGCCAGCTGCTTGCGGATGCGGCATTTATGGCAGGGCAGTACGTCCAGTCGTTCCCCGAATACGGACCGGAGCGAAGCGGAGCTCCGATAACGGCTTATAACAGGATATCGGATGAGCGTTGCCCGATACACTCCAATATATATGAGCCGGATTATGTGGCAGTAGTGGATGAGACGCTGCTTGAGAGTGTGGACGTCACATCGGGCCTTAAGAAGGAAGGCGCAGTGATAGTCAACACATCCAAGAGTCCTGACGAGATAAGGCCTATGCTTAAGGGCTATGAAGGAAGGGTATGTACGATAGACGCACGAAGCATATCGCTTGAGAATCTCGGAGCATACTTCCCCAACACACCGATGCTGGCTGCAGTCGTTGCAGTGAGCAAATGCGTGGATAAGGACAGGTTCATGGCTGACATGAAGGAATCCTACAGTCATAAATTCGCCAAGAAACCTCAGGTCATTGAGGGTAATCTTAAGTGTTTGAGTCAGGCGATGAATGAGGTAAAGGGTTAAGCACCCCGGAATGGAGAAGGTATGATAAAAGCTGAGAATATCAATGAGAATATCGCCTGGCAGGATATGACTGTCGGATGCGAGATATATGAGCCCGGTACGAGCAGGCTGACCAAGACCGGTGAATGGAGATCCAAGACACCGGTATGGGATGAGGAGAAGTGCAAACAGTGTGTTCTGTGCGCACCGTATTGCCCGGATGCATGCATTCCGGTGCATGAAGGAAGAAGAGAAGATTTTGATTACGATCATTGCAAGGGATGCGGGATATGTATCAAGGCTTGCCCCTTCGATGCGATTAAGTGGAAGGAGGAATAGAGATTGAGCAAAAGAGACAGATTATCGGGTAACGAAGCGATCGCTACAGCGATGAGACAGATCAATCCCGATGTATTTGCGATGTTTCCCATCACTCCGTCTACGGAGATCCCGCAGTATTTTGCCCAGTATGTGGCAGACGGCAGGGTAGATACGGAATTCATATGTGTGGAGTCGGAGCATTCATCGCTCTCGGCTTGTCTTGGTGCTGAGGCGGCAGGCGCAAGAGCGGTTACGGCCACATCCAGTGCAGGACTCTCATTCATGACAGAGGTCTTATTCGTGGCAGCCTCATTAAGGCTTCCCGTTGTACTCGCCGTAGCCAACAGAGCGCTCACAGGTCCCATCAATATCAATCACGATTATTCTGATTCGATGGCTGAGCGTGATTCGGGATTCATACAGTTATATGCTGAGAACAATCAGGAAGTATATGACAATTATCTGATGGCTCACAGGATAGCGGAGCATAAGGATGTCAGACTTCCGCTAATGGTATGTGAGGACGGGTTCATCACATCGCATGCCATAGAGAACATCGAACTTGAAGATGATGATGCGGTCAAGAAGTTCGTGGGCACTTATGAGCCCGAGAACTACCTCCTTAAGGAGGAGAATCCTCTCGCAGTAGGCCCTTACGGCGTGTCCGCTTACTACATGGAGGCTCGTGTGGCACAGGCTGTGGCCATGAAGAATGCCAGGCAGGTCATAAAGGATGTATCAGAAGATTTCTACAGGACATTCGGCCGTAAATACGATCTGATAGAAGAGTATCGAATGGAAGATGCCGAGATCGCGATGGTCATCATGGGTTCAAGTGCCGGTACCGCCAAGGCTACCGTAGATGAACTCCGTAAGGAAGGCATTCGGGCAGGCGTTGTCAAAGTCAGAGTCTTCAGACCTTTCCCGGCAGAAGAGATAGCCGCTTCGATCGCAGGATGCAAGGCAGTAGCCGTCATGGATAAAAGCGAGGGCTTCTCAGCCTGCGGCGGACCTTTATTTGCAGAGACTTCGGGGGCGATCGTCAATATGGACAATCGTCCGAAGATCGTGGATATAGTATTCGGCTTAGGCGGCAGAGACTTCACGGTCACGGCTGCAAGAAGCGTATTTGAGAGACTCTCCGCCATAGCTGCAGGCGGTGATATCGGCCCTGTATATACACATATGGGGCATAGGATGAAGTAACTCTGAACGCTCACAGCAAGGGCTGTTTCGCGTAGAGTTACTAACATCCCTACGTTTCGCAGAGCGAAACGTTCAGTGAAAGGAATAATTAACATGGCTTACAATCTTAAAGAAGAAATGAACAAAGAGGAGCGATTCCATTCCGGACACAGACTCTGTGCAGGGTGCGGTGCCGGAATTGTATGTCGTGCCATGATGAGAGCTGTCGATCCCGAGGATAAGGCTGTCATATGTAATGCTACGGGCTGTCTGGAGGTATCATCCTTCCAGTATCCTTATACGGCGTGGGAGGACTCCTATATACATACCGCATTCGAGAATGCATCGGCCACCGCATCCGGCGTTGAGGCAGCCTATAATGCGCTTAAGAGAAGAGGCAAGATCGATAAGGACAGAAATATCAAGATCCTTGCCATAGGCGGAGACGGCGGAACATATGATATAGGTTTCCAGTCACTCTCGGGAGCACTTGAGAGGGGACATGATTTCACGTATTTCTGTTATGACAATAACGCATATATGAACACGGGTACACAGAGATCTTCGGCTACACCGAGATTCGCTTCCGCTACCACAACACCTTCGGGTATTGAATCAGTGGGTAAGAAGCAGGAGCAGAAGGACCTGACACAGATCGTTGTAGCGCACGGTTCGCCGTATGTGGCGCAGACTACGATGTTCGGAAATATGAAGGATTTCCATGAGAAGGCGCACAGGGCGATATACAAGAAGGGACCGACTTTTGTCAATGTCCTTACACCCTGCCCCAGAGGATGGCAGTATCCGGCTGAGGATCTTATGGAGATATGCAAGGCAGCGATAGATACCTGTGTATGGCCTCTGTATGAGGTGGTGGAAGGAGAATACAGACTGACGTATGAGCCCAAGCAGAAGCTTCCCGTTGAGGAATTCATGAGACGACAGGGAAGATTCGCACACTGCTTCAAGCCCGGAAATGAATGGACGATAGAGGCGGCCCAGGAGTACGTGGACAAAAAGTGGGACGAACTGCTTGCCAAGTGTAATTGATCTTGTCGGTAAGCGGTCGCCCGTGGCGGTATATCATTACGGAGGGTTAGCATTATGAATGATCAGTTATTTACCAATAAGCATATAATCGAGTGGTTGCAGTACTTCTCGGATAATACGGATATCGATCTTGAGCATGTGAAGCTGCTCGATATCACACGTAAGAATAAGAACCTGATCCCTACGGTCGAGGCGCACAGATGTGTACTCGTATTCACGGAGGCGGGTGACAAGGACATATTCTACAAGATGTGGGATGTGGGCTTGGGTGATTGTGAGGTCATATACAATGAGGGTTCAGAGCCCTCAGGTCCGATAAAGAGAAATAAGGTATCCGACATGATCGACCGCGGTATCAACGCATCTGCGGGAATGGTGGTACTTAATCCCAATGCCAGAAGCACGATCAAGTTCGGAATGGACAATAAGCTGTTCGCTACGGGTTCAGTAAAATATGTAGGGAGCGAGATCCGTTCGGTTTTGTTATCCAAGATGCGAATACACGAAGACAAGAATCTCTGTGTTATCTCAGGCGAGTCGATAGCCGTAGAGGCAGCGATGATGAACGGCGAGGGAACGGTTATCGCCGTGGAATACAAGGAATCCGACCGTGAGACCATGGAGGAGAATGTCAATAAGTTCGGTCTGCGCAATGTTGCGATCGTAGATCATGTCGGTGAGGATACGATGGGTAATCTTCCCATACCGGATACTACGATGCTTGTTGCCAGTGCGAGCCTTGAGCATGAGCTTGAGTATCTGACGGGGCTTAATCCCGACATGGAATTTGTGATATATACGCTTGATTTCAGGGTAGCGGCATCGATAAGGGATATACTTACACGTTACGGACTTAATGATATAACGATCATACAGATCGCCGTGTCGAAGCTTACGAGCAAGAACGTGTTTGAGAATCAGCCGGCACCCTGGATAATCTCGGCGAGAAAATAAATATATAAAACCGTATAGTGGAGTGGAAGGGAATCGCCTTTGAGGAGACCGCATACACATATACGGAGGTATGGAAATGCTAAAAAGTATCAGTGTTAAGGATCTGGCCCTTATAAGAGAGTGTCAGATCGATCTGGGTGAGGGCCTTAATATCCTCACCGGAGAGACAGGCGCCGGTAAGTCGATCATACTGGGGTCTGTTCGTCTTGCTCTGGGTGAAAGGGCCGGCAAAGACGTGATCCGCACAGGAGCGGAATATGCCAGGGTCGAACTTGAATTTGTCAGTGATAAGGATGATGTAAGGAATGCTCTTAAAGAGATGGATCTTCCGGTTGAATCTGACGGGAGCATATTTATATCACGAAGGATACAGGAGGGCAGGAGCGTTGCCAAGTGCAACGGCGAGGTGATATCGGCTAAGGATCTTAAGAGACTTGCAGCTCTTCTTATAGACATTCACGGACAGAATGATACAAGGGAACTTTTGGATGAGAAGAATTACCGCGATATCCTGGATGATTTCGGCGGTGATGATATTAATGCACTTCTTGACGAAATGTCAGCTTCATATGCTTACTACAGAGAACTTAAGAATGAACTTAAAAGCGCGGATGCGGATGATAAGAACAGAGATAAAGAGCTGTCACTGGCTGAATTCGAAGTCGGTGAGATAGAGAATGCAAAGCTAAGCATCGGTGAGGATGAGGAACTTGAAGAACGATACAGGCTCATGAAGAATGCGGGCAGGATAGCAGAGAACCTGTCAAAAGTAAGCGCGATGCTTGATACGGACGGCGGAGCGGGAGAGATACTGGGCACGGCCGTAAGAGAACTCGGTCAGGTCGCAGAATATGACACTGCTGTCAGTGAATATGCAGAAAGGCTTGAGGATATCGAGAACTCAGTGTCAGATATGCTTCGCGACATCAGAGGATATATGGACGATATGGAGTTCTCCGAAACAGAGTATAGGCAGACGGAGAACAGGTTAGATACTCTGAATCATCTTAAGAATAAATACGGGGATTCCATAGAGGCAGTATTGGCTTATGCCGAAAAGCGTCGTGAATATATCGAAAAAGCGGCGAACTTTGATGCGTATATGGCGAAGCTATCCGCCGATACCGAGGCGGCGCATAAGAAGGCACTGGATGTCGCAGGCAGAGTTCATGAGGCGCGTGTGGTCGCTTCAAAGGGGCTGTGTGCGGGACTTAAAGAAAAACTCAGTGCTCTTTCTTTTGAAAATGTTACGCTTGATATAGCCGTGAATGATGATGTAAATTCGCTTGATGCACACGGATATGATGATGTGGATATATTGGTGTCATTTAACTTAGGTGAGCCCGTTAAATCGTTAAATAAGGTCGCAAGCGGCGGTGAACTATCGCGGTTCATGCTGGCGCTTAAGGAAGTGACGGCGTCAAAGGGCGGCGTGGAGACACTCGTGTTCGACGAGATCGATGCGGGGATAAGCGGCAAGACCGCATGGAATGTGTCGGGAAGTATGAAGAATCTCTCGTCATCTCACCAGGTCATTGCGATCACGCATCTTCCGCAGATCGCAGCCAGGGCCGATGAACATTATCTAATTGAGAAGCGTACGGAAGGCGGCGGTACGGTCACGGATATCCGACCGCTTGATACAGAGCAGAGAGTGGAAGAGATAGCGAGGTTATTATCCGGCGGAGAACTGACGGAAGCCGGAATAGAGAATGCAAGAGAACTCATAAAGAATGGAGAAAAAGGCGGGTGCTGAGGTTAAGCGTGAATCTAAGCGTGAGTCCAAGGAAAGCATAAACGAAAACTCTGTTGACAAAAATGAACAAAAGGAAGTGCCGGTAAGGAGTTCCGCATCGTAAGAAAGCACAGGATATGCGGCACTTTATTACTGAGTGCAGATGTGGTACAATAGTACTTGTCTAATCTGGGGTATAGGAGGTTACACATACACATGAAGAAGATCTTATTCGTCGCATCTGAGGGAGTACCCTTCATCAAGACAGGCGGACTGGCAGACGTCGTGGGGTCGCTGCCTAAGTGCCTTGACAGGAAGTATTATGATGTCAGAATCATCATACCCAAGTACACCTGCATGAAGCAGGAGATGAAGGATAAGCTTAAGTATAACCAGAGTTTCTACATGGACTTTAATTGGAGAAGCGTCTATGTAGGTATCATGGAAGCAGAGGTCGACGGGATCAAGTATTATCTTATCGACAATGAGGGGTATTTCGGCGGACCGAAGCCCTACTGCGACGATCCTCTATGGGAGATAGAGAAGTATGCTTTCTTCTGCAGAGCAGCGCTCTCGATCCTTCCGATCATAGATTTCAAGCCCGATCTCATACATTGTCATGACTGGCAGACAGGTCTCATTCCCGTATATCTTCATGAGAGATTTGCGGGCGGTGAGTTCTATCAGGGCATCAAGACCGTCATGACCATACATAACCTTAAGTTCCAGGGTAAGTGGAGCGTGGAGGATGTCAAGTCGATAACAGGTCTGTCAGATTATTACTTCGCACCGGATAAGCTCGAGGCATATAAGGATGCCAATCTGCTTAAGGGCGGCTTAGTCTATGCGGATGCCATCACGACAGTCAGTGATACCTATGCCGAAGAGATCAAGACGGCATTCTACGGAGAGGGTCTGGACGGACTTCTTAATGCAAGAGCAGGATCCCTTCGCGGTATCGTCAACGGAATCGACTACGAAGAGTTCAATCCGGAGACGGATAAGTATATAGAGCAGAATTACAATGCGATCAACTTCCGTAAGGAGAAGGTCAAGAACAAGCTTAAACTCCAGGAAGAGTTAGGGCTTGATAAGGATGCCGGCACCATGATGATCGGTATAGTATCGCGTCTTACGGATCAGAAGGGCTTCGATCTCATAGCCTATGTGATGGATGAACTGTGCCAGGACAGAGTACAGATAGTCGCACTCGGAACAGGCGAAGAGAGATACGAGAACATGTTCCGCCACTTTGACTGGAAGTACGGCAACAAGGTAAGCGGCAACATATATTATTCGAATACACTGTCACACAAGATATATGCGGCCTCCGATGCATTCTTAATGCCGTCGTTATTTGAGCCCTGCGGCTTATCACAGCTCATGGCACTGCGCTACGGCACGGTACCCATCGTACGTGAGACGGGCGGACTTAAGGATACGGTACAGGCATACAATGAATATGACAGCACCGGAACGGGCTTCTCATTTACTAACTACAATGCACATGAGATGCTTCGCACGATCCGCTACGCCGAGCATATCTACTACGATAAGAAACGTGAATGGAACAAGATCATCGACCGCGGAATGAAGGCTGATTTCAGCTGGGAGCAGTCAGCGAAAAAATACCAGGAGATGTACGACTGGTTGATAGGTTGATAGGCTGAGCGGCAACCACCGCCAAGCGGAAAAAGAACCATCCCCGTGCTTGCACGGAAGGATGGTTCTTTTTTTGATTGGACGGGGCTGGCGCGAAGCAACAGCCCCGTGAGCTTCGAAGAAGCGAACGGTGGTTGTCACTCAGCCTATCATGTGGCTGGTCCGCGGCGAAAAAACGTCTGTTTCTGTTATGATATCTCATCTCTGTACATACTTGCACTCATACCGTAGAATTTTTTAAAAGCCGATGAAAAATGTTCAACGGATGAATAGCCGAGTTCATCCGCTATACCGGTGATCGTTTTATCGGGCAATTTAAGCATGAGCGCGGCTGCACTCATTTTCGCTTCTGTCTTTTTACTCTGGAAATTCATTCCGTAGTGTTCCGTCAACAGTCTCTGAGTCTGTCTTGTACTTAAGCTTAATCTTGAAGCAAGCGACGAGAGTGTCAAAGAAGCATATTCATAGAGGAAGGCTTCCTCTATTATAAGGTACTGCTTATCTGCAGGTTTGATCACTCCGGTTTCGGCCTTGTCTTCACTATCGGAATAATTCCTTACACATGAGATTATTATCTGCTTTATTATCGATTCAACGACTGTCCTGTAACCCACGTTCTGTTCATTAAGCTCGGAGAACAGAGCCTTCATCAGGGCATATATCCCACATTTATCCTGTCCGTACCAGATGCTCATTTCACGGAATATCTTGAGTGGAGATACTGTATTTTTATCCCGCTTACCGTCATCGGACAACTTAAGATATATACAGTATTCGGACAGGGGATCCTTATCATCCGGTATCATGGAATGCTTAACATGCGGCCCGGTGATATACAGAGTCCCCGGCAGGGTATCATATTCTTTCCCGCTTACGGTCACCTTACCGTGTCCGGACGAAATATAATGGATCTCATAGCTGTTATCCGAATGTGAATGCATGGGTATGGACCTGTGGAAGCGTTCGTACACGATGTTGCCCACATATACCGATCCGCCGTCCATCATAAACGCAATGTCGGTATCCTGATAAGCTGTTTTATCATCTTTAATTGGAATGTCTTTTTTATATTTGTCCTTCATGCGATTATAATAACATACTACCTGCGAAATTACGACATATTCTAACGAAAGCTGTCATATAATTCTCTTATTATATTTTGAATGAATACATATACTTTCAATTAGGATTAATTTTTCTTTTTGGAAAGGAGAAGGGTGTTATGGCTGTAAAAATGAGAGGTGCGATACTTCCGGGCAATTCAACGGTTGAGTTAAAGGATTTTGAGGTTCCCAAGCCGGGATTCGGACAGGTGCTTCTGCGTACTAAGGCGACTACGATCTGCGGCAGCGACATAAGATGCATATACAGGGAGCACACGGGTAAGGGCGCCGAAGGTTATATCCCGGGTATGATCGCAGGTCACGAACCCTGCGGGATCATAATCGAGGAAGGCGAAGGGCTTAAGCGCTTCAAGAAGGGTGACAGGGTCATTGTTTACCACATTTCGGGCTGCGGCGTATGTAATGACTGCAGAAGGGGTTACTACATCTCATGTACATCCAGGTTCCGTGCGGCTTACGGCTGGCAGAGGAACGGCGGTATGGGTGAATATATACTGGCCGATGAAAAGGACCTTATTGCACTTCCGGATGAACTTACATATAAAGACGGCGCTCAGGTAGCCTGCGGTTTCGGTACTGTTTATGAAGCTATAGAGAAGATAGGGATAAGCGGAAATGACGCCGTTCTGGTAACGGGTCTTGGTCCTGTCGGACTTGCGGCTCTTATGCTCAGCAAGGCAATGGGTGCAAATATGCTCATAGGTGTTGAGATGAACGATTACAGGATAGATCTTGCCAAAAAGCTCGGTCTTGTTGACTACGTATTTAAGCCCGGAGATGACACGCTTGATGAGATACTCAAGATAACACGCGGACAGGGGGTTGAGAAGGCGATCGACTGCTCGGCTTCGGATCCGGGAAGACAGCTTGCCATCCGCGCGACACGTTCATACGGCAAGATCGCTTTTGTAGGAGAAGGCGGAACCTGTAACTTTAATCCAAGCCCGGATATCATCCACGGCCAGAAGACCATATACGGGTCATGGGTAACCTCACTTTGGAAAATGGAAGAACTTGTTGATAAGCTGGTGCGCTGGGGGATACATCCCGATAAGCTCATCACTCACGAATTCCCACTGGAGCAGGCTCCTGCGGCATATGCTCTTATGGCTTCCGGAAACTGCGGTAAAGTAGCGGTGACCTTCGGTGACCAGGACGAAAAATAGGAGAGGGCAATGAGCGAATTTATAACAAATGTCCCGACATATACGTTAAATACGGGCGCGATTATGCCTGCAGTCGGACTCGGTACCTTCGGTTCCGATAAGTATACACCGGATCAGATAGCTTCCGCGGTATCGGGTGCGATAAAGTCAGGCTACAGGATGCTTGACTGCGCATCGGTCTATCAGAACGAGGATCAGATCGGCACGGTTCTTGACGGTCTGTTTAAGGACGGTACGGTTAAAAGAGAAGACCTGTTCATCACATCGAAGGTCTGGAACGATCAGCACAGGGAAGTACGTAAGGCCTGCGAAAAGAGCCTTAAGGATCTGGGTCTCTCCTATGTGGATCTGTACTTTGTTCACTGGCCGTTCCCCAACTATCATGCTCCGGGCTGTGACGGCGATTCAAGGAATCCCGATTCGAAGCCTTTCAGCGTTGATGAATTCATGGATACATGGAGACAGATGGAGGAGCTGTATGACGACGGTCTTATAAAGGCGATAGGCATGTCGAATATGACGGTCTCCAAGCTTGAAAAAGTCCTTCCGTTATGCAGGATAAAGCCGGCAGCACTTGAGATGGAGTGCCATCCGTCTTTTCAGCAGCAGGAGTTATTTGACTATGCAAAAGCACATGATATCATTCCCATAGGCTTCTGCCCTATCGGTTCTCCGAGCAGACCGGAAAGAGACAGGTGCAGTACGGATGTTGTCGATACCGAGTTGCCGGAGGTTATGACCGTGGCAGAAAATCACAATGTCCATCCCGCGGTCGTGTGCATCAAATGGGCCGTGCAGCGTGGTCAGTGTACCATACCGTTCTCCGTTAAGGAGCCTCAGTATATATCCAATTTAAAATGTACGACGGAGGATCCTCTTACGGATGAGGAAATGGAACTGCTAAAGAAAGCCGACTGTAACTGCCGCTTGGTAAAAGGCCAGGTATTCTTATGGCCCGGAGCCACCGACTGGGAAGAACTATGGCAGTAGGCGGAATTTTTAAGGAGGAATCATTATGCTTAAAGGAATACCTAAAATATTATCTCCGCAGCTTTTGAAGGTTCTGTGTGAGATGGGACATGCTGACAGGATAGTGATATCGGACGGTAATTTTCCCGCCGAATCCGTGGGAAAGAACGGTATAGTGGTACGGCTTGACGGACATAATGTACCGGAAGTACTGGATGCGGTACTTACCGTCTTCCCACTTGATACCTATGTCGAGCATCCCGTAAACCTTATGGAAGTTATGAAGGGCGATCCGGTTGAAACACCGATCTGGGATACCTATGCGGACATACTGAAAAAACACGATGACAGGGGCAGTGAAATGATAGGCCATATAGAACGTTTTGCATTCTACGAAGAAGCAGCCGGGGCCTATGCCGTAGTTGTTACGGGAGAATCGGCCCTTTATGCAAACATAATGCTGCAAAAAGGTGTTGTTACCGATTAAGGGATTCCCTGTATTCGGTCGGGTTCATACCGAAAGTCTGTTTAAATGATCTGCTGAAATGAAAGGGATCGTTATACCCTACGGCAGCCGCGATCTGCTGTAGGGTCATTCCCTTATCGTTCATTAACTGTTTTGCTATTCCCATCCTGTAATTTCTTATATATTTCGAAGGAGTTATCCCATCAACCCTGTTAAATACTTTGGTCAGATATGAAGAGGAAAATCCGAGGTTTTGCGCGATCGTATTAAGATCGAGATCTCCGGAATAATTATTCTGTACATATTCCTTAACGAGCTTTACTATCTCTTCGGGAGAAAGCGAAGATTCCTGATCGTTCCCGGCTTTTACTCCCGCATAAATATCGGACAGTGACAGTTCCAGTTCCTTTAAAACCCTGTGAAGCTCTTCCTTATCAACCGGTTTTAACAGATAGTCCTTGACACCGTAATGAAGAGCTTCCTTGGCATACTGGAAATCGGCGTAGCCTGTTATGATCACACATTTAACATTGTTCATCGTATAGTGTATCTTTGATGCGAGTTCGAGGCCCGACATGACAGGCATTGAAATATCCGTAAAGACAACATCCGGGGGCTGCTGCTTAATGGCATTTAATGCATCCTCCCCGTTTGAGTATATCCCGCAGACTTTAAAGCAGGAATTTTCCGTTTCGATATGCTTTGCGATGTTTTTTGCGATAAGTTTTTCATCTTCCGCTATTATCACACGATACTTTCTTTCTTCCATGGCTCATCCCTCTGCCTTTGCTTTTTCTTCCGTTTCCGTATTTAAGTCAAGCTCTCCTCCTATTGTAACAAGAGCCCCGCCTTCTGCATAGTTGCTCACACGGAAAATATGCTTACCGTGATACAGCGTTTTAAAACGGATATATATGTTCATCAGACCCATGCCGTTTATCTCAAGACCGGGAAGCATATCCGTTTTATTGATATATTCTATCTTATCGTTTATCTCCTTAAGGTCGTCTTCGTTAAAGCCCGGACCGTTATCCTTGACGGTTATCTCCCAGTATATCCCCGTCATGCGTCCTTCAATGCTTATTATCCAGGGCGCGCGTACATTTTTTGTCGCATATTTTATCGAATTTTCGACTATGAGCTGAAGGCAGAGCTTTGGGATTTTTATATCCTTCATCTCATCGGGGATGCTGATGCTGTAAATAAGATCGTCTTCATATCTCATCTTCATGCATTCAAGATAATCCTTTGCATGTGAAACGTCTTCGTTTACAGGCACCATAGGATCCTTGTCGGATGAAATATATCTTAAGATCCTTGATATGGTCTGGCACATTTTTGTGACCTCATTGTTCATGCCTTCATCCGCCATTGCCGAAATGGTCGCTAAGGAATTATACAGAAAATGAGGGTTCATCTGTGACTGCAGTGCCAGAATCTGCGACTGGAGCCGCTGATTGTTGAGGACTATCTCCCGGTTCATGGAAGCCTTGGCACGGTTATGCATATCCATTACCGCCGAGTACAGGGTATCAAGTTCGATGATATTTGTATCTATCTTCTCGAGTGAATCCGTAAGCATGCTCTCTTTATCCGTATGAAGCGAAGAAATGTTTGAATACATCTTCATTACGGGGATCGTTATGATCCTTGAAACAACATACGAGAGCAGGAGGATCAGTACGATGAATCCGGCAAAGATAAGAAGGTTTGCCTTGATATAATCATATATCGGTCTGTAAACGTCATTCTTGTCTATCGCTATCACAGTTGTAAAACCGGAGTAAGAAGATGTATTGACAAAAAGATGCGTGTTCCCGTTATAAGAGATATGACGGGGTTCGTCATAAGCCGGCTGTTCGTTTCCTGTTACCAGTGAGGCAAATTTTTCCGCCATATTATCATTCGTGAAGCTGTATATGCTCTTGCCTGTCTGGTCATAGATATAGATCTTCTCGTTATATGCTCCAGTATCTATCTTTTTTAACTTTGATATGAGCGATGAGATGGAATGCTTGACCTCGATAACACCTTTGGGTTTATAGTAAGTGGACTGGTACACCGATGCAACCGTAAGGAATCTCGATCCGTCCTCATAGGTAAAGAACTTGGTAAGTCGTTCATCTCTGTCACAGAAGACCAGACGGTTGTTCTCACTGTTTTTAAGATCGCCGTACCATGGCTTATCATCCACATGATCCGAGGTGTTTGAATTATCAAGTCCCACTCCGATACATCCGCCTTCAAGAGCATACAGGTATATCTGATCGACAGGGCGCGAAGGCCCCACGATCGCAGTGAGCAGGTCGGTCAGGATCTTTATGTTCTGCATCTCGGAATAATTCCCGTCCCCGCTTGAAACAGGTCTGTTCATATATGCAAGAAAATGTTCCTTGACAAGATTCGAATAGGCCACATTCTGCATTACGGTATTTACTTTTTTTATCTCCTCATCCATAAACGCCGATGCCGTCTGTGTATCCCGGCTTACGGTTTCGAAAGCCTGCGTTTTTATCTTCCTGGATTCGGATATGATGAAGTAGCTGATGTACACCAAAAAGACTGCCGTAACGAGCAGGAAAAATACAAACTGAAGCGTAGTCCGTACACTTTTTTTACTATTTCCGATCATGATGCCCCCCGGTAAAAAATATCCATGTCAGATTCCTTTTTTATCCATTTTAACAAAAAAAGTATTGATTTAAGATAAGCATACAAGCAATCGATTGTCAAATGTCAGTTACTGTTGTTTATCAAAGAAAAGAGAGGGTTAATATGAAAAAGAAGATAATGGTATCATTACTGTCTTTATCTATGGTTATGGGGATGCTTGCAGGATGTGCACAGGGCGGCAGTACAAGTACTGCTCCGGCTGCGCAGGAAGAGGCTCCTGCAAAGGAAAGCAAGGAAGAAGAAGCAGCTCCCGCTGAGGAGACGGCTGAATCGGGTGATGATGTAACGATCACCTTTATGGCAAGCCAGGACTGGATCCAGGATGCCGAAATGGAACTTGGTGAGAAATTTACAGAGCAGACGGGTATTAAGGTAGACTATCAGATAGTTCCTTCGGATCAGTATGAAAGTCTTCTGATGACGAAGATCAATGCCGGCGAATGTACGGATATCTTCGGTGGCCAGAGCTCACAGTTCTCCATAGTCACACAGTTTGATGTTGAGAAAAATGCGGTTGACCTTTCCGGTGAAAGCTGGGCAGGCAACGTTGATCCCGCTGCAGCCGTTGAGTTATCCGCAGGCGGTAAGCTCTACGGACAGCCCATACAGGATGTATCGGCATGCTGGGCTGTAGCATACAATATTTCAATGTTTGATGAACTCGGACTTAAGATACCGACAAACTATGCTGAATTCTGCGATGTATGTGAGAAGATCAAAGCAGCCGGCATCATCCCGATCTATGAATGCGTTTCTGACGGATGGCATCATGTATGCTGGACAGAGGCAGCCGTTGCCGCAACACAGGCAGATGCTTCATATCCCGAAAAGCTCAATAACAACGAAGCCACCTTCGCGGGAAACAAGGAACTCACTACGATGTTCTCACAGTTAAAGGAAATGGCTGACAAGGGTTACATGGGCGATAACTACATGTCAAACGAATATGCGGATGCACCTGCTTCAATAGCAAGCGGTGAGTACGCAATGGTTCTTTACAACCAGGGTCTCGGTGCAGAAGTCCATGCGGCAGATCCCAACTTCTCTGAAGACAATATCGGATATTTCGTTAATCCTCTCTGCGACAACCAGGCTCTTAACGTTAACTACTGCGGACCTTCAAGGTTCATATTCTCGGGCTCAAAGAACATCGATGCAGCCAAGAAGTATCTTGAGTTCATGGCTTCCGATGAAAGTCTTGCATACATGACGGAAAACGTAGGCAAGTTCAATCAGCTTCCTTACTCAAATGCACCTTCGGCATACTCCGAGGTAGTTCAGGATTTCTATGACAGATATCCAAAGAAGGTTGCTGTTTTCCAGGCATCCGTTAAGTATTACAATCCTGCATGGATGGATATCGGTGCCGATATGTCTGCAATGTTCTTAGGTGAGATGACTCCCGAAGAAGTCCTTAAGGATATTGATAAATTAAGGGCTGAACAGGCAGCAGCGGCTTCTGATCCCGCCTGGAAATAATAACAAAGATCACTAAGATATTGAGGCTGTCTGACAGCGATCAGACAGCCTCGATTTTTAGAAAGGTAAATCCAGATGAACAGGAATAAAGTATATCCGAGATATTTTGCGCTTGGTGCATTGATCATATATTTTGTGTTTTTCTTTCTGCCGGGACTTATCGGTGTGGGATATTCGTTCACGGACTGGTCGGCATATTCGGATGAGCTTCACTATGTGGGATTTGAGAATTTTAAGACCGTATTTTCATCCGATGAGAATTATATGAAGATCATCACAAATACCTTAGAGTTCACTTTGATCACGACGATACTCAAGAATGTGATCGGCCTTGTTCTTGCCCTGCTCTTAACGAAATCGATCCGTTTTCTTAATATGCACCGTGGGATCGTGTTCATGCCGTCCGTACTTTCAACACTCATCATAGGCATGATCTTTAAGTCGATCCTCGATCCCAAATCCGGGCTGCTAAACTCCTTTTTCAGATCCGTCGGTCTTGAGATGCTCGCGAAAAAATGGCTTGTTTCATCGGAGCTTGCGTTCGGGTCGGTAATGGCGGTTGATATCTGGCGCGGAGTCGGATACATTATGACGATCTTAATTGCGGGGATACTGTCCATTTCATCGGACTATTATGAAGCAGCGGCGATAGACGGAGCAGGCGGATGGAAAAAATTCAGATACATCACCTTCCCGCTGATCCTCCCTACACTTGCCACAACGACCGTTTTAAATGTCATATACGGACTGAAGGTATTCGATATGGTCTATGCACTTACTAACGGCGGCCCGGGAAAAGCAACGACGGAGGTCCTTTATACGGCAGTATTTAAGAAGTTCGGAACAGGCCAGTATGCAGTAGGTACGGCACTGTCATCGGTAATGTTTGTGATAATGATATTTGTCGGTATTTACATGATAAGGGTTATGACGAAAAATGAGGTGGTGGAATAATGAAAGTTAAAAAGACCATATTGGCGATCGTAAGAAACCTTATAGCATGGATCTTTTCAGCGATATGTCTGATACCGCTTCTCCTTATCCTGTTCAATTCACTAAAGGATAAAAAGGCGGCTTCAAAGATGAACCTGCATCTTCCGGATCTTCCGATCCAGTGGAGCAACTTTGTCAAAGTCATAGAAAAGGGAAAACTTGCATCTTCTTTTTTCAACAGCCTTATTTATTCCGCAGGTTCTGTTATACTATGTGTATTGTTTGCGGCACTGGCTGCATATGTATTTTCGAGGAACCAGACAAAGCTCAATAAATTCCTGTATATGTTCATAGTCCTCGGGATAACACTTCCGATAAACTATGTGGCGCTGACCAGAGTATTGCAGTTCCTTCATCTTAACAATACCGCGATTGGGATCATACTTTTATACACGGCAATGCAGCTTCCGTTCATGACTTTTTTGATCCATGGTTTTGTTGCGAAGATACCGGTGGAACTCGATGAAGCGGCGGTGATAGACGGATGCGGACCGGCGCACCTGTTCTTCCTCATAGTTTTTCCGATGTTAAAGCCCGCCATAGCTACATCGACGGTCCTTACTTTCCTTAATACGTGGAATGAGTTTGTCTCTCCTCTGTATTTCTTAAACAGAACGGAACAGTGGCCGATGACGCTTTCGGTGTATAATTTCTTCGGTATGTATTTTAAGGACTGGAACCTTGTATGTGCGGATATACTGCTCACAAGCCTTCCGGTACTGGTAGTATATCTGTTGGGACAGAAATATATAGTGTCCGGTATGACGGCCGGAGCAGTGAAAGGATAAAATGTTAAGATCGGTTGAGAATTTAGACGAAGGTATAATAAGTGTGACATATCCTGCATCATCTATAGGATCCGGTGGTCTTATCGATGATGTTCCCATAGATTTTATGTGGAACGGCAAACGCGTGATAAGCCAGTCGGAAGTATCGTTTGTACCTGTGACCGTTTATAGATATGAGACCGGGAACTCTGCTTTTATGAAGAAGCAGACCGCAAACGGAGAGGTTGCATATACGGACAGACTTATAAAGGTTCCTTCACACAAAGCATTTTCCGTAACCCTTGAATTCAGCATCGGAAGCGATGAGCTCCTGCTTGGGATGGGGCAGTATGAAGACGGGATATATGACCTTCGAAACCATACGGAATACCTATATGAATCCAATATGAGGATCGCCATCCCGTTTCTCGTTACCACCGGTAATTACGGCATACTTATTGACTCTGAGGCAGGCATCATTTTTTCGTCCGAAGGAAACAGGATAAAGTTTGACATAGACTGTGCGAAGGAACTTAAGTACTATATTTTCACCGGAGAAAATATAAGTGATATCATAAGGTGTTACCATAAGATCTCAGGCATGCCTTCGATGCTTCCAAGATGGGCATTCGGATATATCCAGAGCAAGGAAAGATATAAGACCGGTGCCGAACTTGAAGATATCGTTTCAACATTCCGATCAAAGGACATCCCCATAGACTGTATAGTCCAGGACTGGTTCAGCTGGGAAGACGGGTTGTGGGGCGAGAAGAAATTCGATAAAAAACGTTATCCGGATCTTCCTTCCACGGTTAAGAAGATACATGATAAAAACGTGCATTTCATGGTCAGCATATGGCCCAACATGAGTACGGATTCGGAAAACTATGCGGAATTTGCAAAAGAGGGACTGCTGCTCCCGAATTCAAACCTCTATGATGCGTTTAACGAAGATGCAAGGGCTCTTTACTGGAAGCAGACATGTGAGGAGATAATGAGCAGCGATACGGATGCCGTATGGTGTGATAATGCCGAACCCTTCTCCGATGCCGACTGGAGCGGTGAAGATAAAAAGCCTGAAGATGAACGATACATAGTCGTTCGGGAAATGTCGGTTCAGTCAATGGATCCGGAAAGGCTTAACTCATACGGCCTGTATCATGCGAAGGGAATATATGAAAACTGGCGAAGGGATATCCCTGAGAAAAGGGTTGTAAACCTTACCAGATCGGGATATACGGGCATACAGAAATACGGGACAATACTCTGGTCGGGAGATATCTGCGCAACTTACGATACTCTGCGCCGCCAGATCACGGAAGGCATCAAAATGGGGCTTACCGGCATGCCCTACTGGACTCTTGATATAGGCGGCTTCTTTGTTGTGGATGATAAATACGAAAACAGGGGATGCAACGATCAGTCCCATAAGCCCTTATGGTTCTGGCACGGTGATTACAATGATGGTGTCAATGACCCGGGATACCGCGAACTTTACGTAAGATGGCTTGAGTTCGGGACCTTCCTTCCCGTATTCCGTTCACACGGTACCGATACTCCGAGGGAGCCGTGGCAGTTTGGAAGCAAAGGTGATATGTTCTATGATGCCATAGTATCTCATATAAGATTAAGATACAGGCTTATACCCTATCTGTATTCACTGGGCGCCCTGGCACATCGCATGGGCGAACCGATGATGAGAAGCCTTCTTATCGATTTTCCGGAAGATGAGGAAGTATGCAGTATCAGTGATGAATATCTTTTGGGTCCGGCTCTTCTCATAGCTCCGGTGTACACTCCCATGTACTATAGAGCGGGCTCATCGGAAATAGAGGACAGTGAAAAAAAGAGAAAGGTCTATCTGCCAAAAGGCTGCGGATGGTACGATTTTTACACCGGAAAGTATTATGAGGGTGGATGCTGTATAAACGCAGATGCACCGATAGACAGGATCCCGGTGTTTGTGCGTGAGGGCTCGATAGTCCCGATGTCATCCGATATAGATTACGCGGATGAAAAGAACGGACTTCCCGATGTGATATATGTGTACGAAGGACGTGACGGAGAATTTACATTGTATCTTGATAAGGGAGATGGTTATTCGTTTGAAGAAGGTGAGTACTGCGATATAAGACTGTCATATTCGGAGCAGGAGCATAGATTGTCGGTATCAAAGACAGGCAGCTATCCCGTGAACGATACGTTCAGGACCGGGTATATTAAAAAATCCGAAACTTTACATCATGTCGAAAGTGTCACATGAGTCGGGGAACCTTCCCCCGACTCTGTCAGCTTTGAGATATATGATATGTAAGATCTGCAAGGTCTGCTATGAGAGATGCGCAGGCCTTTTTGTTTTCCCATTTTATTGTAAGAGTGCTTCCTGACGCTGACACACTGACCCTGCTGTTCACAGAAAAGGCGGGGTGTGAATTCCTGAGCCTTAACAGCTTTATCTGCTCTTTGACAACATCCTTTTCAAGAGCTGCCTTTATATCCGGGAATGCATAACTTTTGGGAACTTAGTGCACATAAACCTATTGAAATAGTAGGCAGATGGGTTTATACTGATTCCGTAAGTTAACTAAAGCTTTAGGCTTTCACAAATAATTGGCGTATCTGTGGTACTCCACGGATGCATGTAAAGGGTATCATTATGTCTAAATTACTTGAAGTATCAAATCTACACGTAAGTGTAGGTGAGAAAGAAATCTTAAAGGGCGTTGATCTTACCATCAACGCAGGAGAGGTCCATGTACTCATGGGACCCAACGGAACGGGCAAGTCCACATTGGGATTTGCTCTTATCGGCAATCCCAAATACGAGGTTACCGAGGGAAAGATCGTCTTTAAGGGCGAGGATCTTTCGGATGTGGAAGTAAACAACAGAGCGAAGAAGGGTATGTTTTTGTCCTTCCAGAATCCCCTCGAGGTTCCGGGAGTAACCCTTTCTTCTTTCATCAGAAGCGCCCTTGAACAAAAAACAGGGGAGAGAGTCAAACTTTGGGAGTTTAAAAAGAAGCTGGATGCAACCCTGGACATCCTTCAGATGGATCACTCCTATGCGGAGAGAGATTTAAATGTGGGCTTTTCCGGCGGTGAAAAGAAAAAAGCCGAGATATTGCAGCTTCTGATGTTAGAGCCTGAGTTTGCGATCCTTGACGAAACGGACTCGGGACTTGATGTAGACGCTGTACGTACGGTATCCGCAGGTATTGAAGAGTATCAAAAGAGGGTGGGGGGAGGACTTCTCATCATAACCCACAGCACCAAGATACTGGAATCCATTCATGTGGATCAGACTCATGTTATGATCGGAGGAACCATCGTAAAGACGGGGGACAGTTCCCTTGTTGATATAGTAAATGAAAAGGGCTTTGAAAGCTATGGCGAATAGACAGGTGGTGAAATGGAAGATAAGACATATGTTGAAGATATAGACAGAAGCCTGTACGATTTCAGAAACGCTGACGAAGACGCTTACAGGCTCAAGGATGGTCTGACGGAGGAGATAGTTCTTCAGATCTCCAAGGAAAAGAACGATCCTGACTGGATGAGGGATCTTAGGCTTAAATGCCTTGAAATTTATCAAAAAACCGATATGCCCGTGTGGGGGCCCTCCATTGAGGGCCTCGATATGGATCATATCGCCACATACGTAAGAAAAAACACCAAGATGGCGGATAACTGGGATGCGGTGCCTGCGGAGGTCAAGGATACCTTTGAAAAGCTTGGCATTCCCGAGGCAGAAAGAAAGTCCCTGGCGGGGGTTGGAGCTCAGTACGATTCGGAGCTTGTTTATCACAATATCCGTGAGGACGTGGCTAAACTCGGTGTTATTTATACAGATATCGAGAGTGCTCTTTACGGCGAATATGCTGACATGATAAAGGAGCATTTTATGACATTGGTGCCCCCTACGGATCACAAGTTTGCGGCCCTTCACGGCGCTGTATGGTCAGGCGGAAGCTTTGTTTATGTGCCCAAGGGGGTTAAAGTTGACATTCCCCTTCAGTCATATTTCAGGTTAAATGCCAAGGGCGCAGGGCAGTTTGAGCATACGCTCATCATAGTGGATGAGGGAGCGGACCTTCATTTCATAGAGGGCTGCTCGGCACCGAAATACAATGTAGCCAATCTCCATGCGGGCTGCGTTGAGTTGTTTGTTCATAAAAATGCAAGACTTCGTTATTCCACCATCGAGAACTGGTCAAAGAACATGTACAACTTAAATACCAAGAGAGCCTTGGTGGAGGAGGGAGCAAAGATGGAATGGGTATCCGGATCCTTCGGGTCCCATATTTCCTACCTCTACCCCACAACGATCTTAAAGGGCGACGATTCCACTATGGAATTTACGGGTATTTCTTTTGCAAACACCGACCAGAATCTGGATACCGGAGCCAAGGTAATACAGCTTGGCAAGAGAACTTCTTCGTACATGAACACAAGATCCATCTCAAAGGGCGGCGGGGTCAGCACCTTCAGAAGCTCAATAGAGATACGAAAGAGCGCAGAGTACAGTAAATCTTCAGTTTCCTGCGCCTCATTGATGCTCGATTCGATCTCAAGATCCGACACCATTCCCGCAATGGACATAAGAACAAAAACGGCGGATGTGGGACATGAAGCGCAGATAGGAAAGATCAGTGATGATGCCGTATTCTACCTTATGAGCCGCGGCATGAGCGAAGAGGATGCCAGGGCTTTGATCGTAAGCGGCTTTGCCGAGGATGTTTCCAAGGAACTGCCTCTTGAATACGCCATCGAGATGAACAATCTGATCCGACTTGAGATGAAAGGAAGTATAGGCTGATGAAGATGAATCAATTACCGGCGTTCACTTTTGCAAAGCTTGACTTAAATTTCGCCGAGCCGGACTATGAACCCGGAAAAACAAAGGAGATTAAGATCACTGAAAGCAGCGTTATAAACTATAACGAGGCTTCGGATGTTAAACTTAAGATAACTGCCGAGGAGAACAAAGAGATAAGCGTTTTTGTTCTTTTTACGGCAAGGGATACTCTGTATTTAAAAGCAGAGCTTGAGGCAAAAAAGGCGTCAAAAATAAAACTAGTGGAGATCGACGCATCCTTAAACGAGGGAAGGCTCATAAGCGATGTAAGGGGAGAGTGTAAGGAAGATGCAAAGATAGAGCTTGTGCAAGTTTTCCCGGGACTTGGGGATATCTATTCGGACTGCACCATTGAGCTTACGGGAGACAGAAGCTTCTTTGAATCCCGGACCTCGTATCTTTCACGAAAAGGCAAAAAGACCGACTTAAATTATGTGGCAAACCATCGCGGCAAGGACACGTTATCCGAGATACATGCAGACGGCATCTTAAAGGACGGAGCTGAGAAGACCTGTCGTCAGACGGTGAATTTCATATCCGGTGCCGCGGGATCTAAAGGGCATGAGACGGAGCATGTTCTTCTTCTTGGGGACGATATCGTAAACAAGTCCGTACCGCTGATACTCTGCACCGAGGAGGATGTGGAGGGTACCCACGGGGCCGCCCTTGGAAGTCTGGATGATGAGATGCTCTTTTATCTGGAATCTCGAGGCATCGGAAGAGAGGATGCGGAGAAACTCATCATAAATGCCACCTTTAACAAGCTTTTAAGATATATTGACGACGAAGAAACAAAAGAAAAGACCGAACACCTGCTTGAGGAGGTTCTCGTATGAGAGACTTAAGTTACAGAAAAGATTTTCCGCTTTTAAACAAGGAACGGACCATTTACCTTGACAATGCGGCAACGACTCAGCGGCCGAAGTGTGTGTTGGCGGCGGAGAGTGACTTCTACGAAGATCATAACGCAAACCCGATGCGGGGTTTTTACCCATTAAGCATCGAAGCTACGGATATTTATGAAAATTCCAGAAGGATCGTTAAACAGTTTATAAACGCTTCCTCCGAGAGGGAGATCATCTTTACACGAAATACCACAGAGAGCATCAATCTTGTGGCTTACAGCTACGGACTTACAAATATCCATGAAGGGGACGAGATCGTTGTTTCCGTAATGGAGCATCACAGTAACATGCTTCCCTGGCAGATGGTGGCACGAAGGAACAACGCCACCATCAGATACCTCTTCTGCGAGAAGGACGGAAGCTTTACCAAAGAGGCTTTGGATTCTGTTATCACAGAAAAAACAAAGCTTGTGGCCATAATGCATATCTCCAATGTATTGGGGAGGATGAATCCCATTGAGGATATCATCAGGCGGGCCCATGAAGTGGGAGCCGTGGCGGTTATCGATGCGGCTCAGAGTGCGCCCCATGCAAAGCTTGATGTAGTGAGGCTCGATGCGGACTTTCTGGCCTTTTCCGGACATAAGCTCTTCGGACCAATGGGTATAGGCGTTCTTTACGGAAAGGAAAAACTTTTGGAAGAGATGCCACCCTTCCTTACGGGAGGAGAGATGATCGAATCCGTGACCTTGGAAGGCGCAAAATGGGCGGAACTTCCCCACAAATTTGAAGCGGGGACCGTAAACGCAGCCGGGGCAGCAGGACTTGCCGCAGCCATTGAATATATGGATTCCATAGGCTTTGATACCATGAGAAAGCGGGAATTGATGCTGACTAAAAGGGCCATTGAAGGAATAAGAGAGATACCTCACATAAATATATTAGGTTCCAAGGATCCTTTGGATCATGCGGGGATAATTTCTTTTTCCATTGACGATGTACATCCCCATGACGTATCCCAGATCCTTGAAGCCGACGGCATCGCCGTAAGGGCGGGACATCACTGCGCACAGCCGCTTTTAAAGCATTTGGGAGTGATGAGCGCCACCAGGGCAAGCCTGATGTTTTACAATACTGAGGAGGAGATCGATGCGCTAATCGCAAGTATTTCCACTGTACGAAGGAGGCTTGGCTATGGAGACTAGGAATTTCTACAATGAGATCTTAACCGAGCACAATATGCGTCCCGAGTACAAGCACGAGATCGAAAATCCGGATTATGTGCTGGAGGGCGTGAACCCAAGTTGCGGCGATGATATCACGATCAATTTAAAAGTTACGGACGGGATCATTTCCGACGGATCCTTTACAGGTCAGGGCTGTGCGGTTTCTCAGGCCTCTGCGGATATAATGATGGGCATCATCATCGGAAAGAAAGTTGAAGATGCCTTGAAACTCGCAGACATATTCTTTAGAATGATAAAGAAAGAGGCCTCGGAGGAAGAGATCGACAGTCTGGAGGAAGCATCCGCTTTAAGGGATATTTCCAACATGCCCGCCAGGGTTAAATGTGCGGTACTTTCCTGGCATACCCTCGAGGAGATTTTTAAAGACGGGTATAAGCCGAAACTCTGAGTTTCGGTTGAAGAAGCGAAGGATGCATATAGCGGTTTGTGACGATGACATAGCACAGCGCAAGCAGACAGAGCGTTTGCTTGGCAGGGAAGCGGACAAGTGGATCGCGAGGGAGACCAGGTCTATATCTACTCCTACGGAAGCGAGGAGTCCCTTCTTGATAACTTTATGCAGTTTGGTGCCATATTCTTAGACTTTACTCAGACCGAAGGCAAGGCAAAGTGAATTATCTTCCAGTATAAACGGTTAAGCAAATCGAATGTTTGAAGGAGTATCACTATGTGGTTTTTATTAGCGCTTGGTTCGGCAATCTTTG
>CAMNDJ010000012.1 GCA_946535225.1 uncultured Lachnospiraceae bacterium | reverse complement strand
CCGTATTACTTGTGCCTTCCGGAACATATTTGCCGTACTTGGCGTCTCTGAACATGTACTGAGCTTCTTCGGTTGCCTTGTTGGCCACGAACATCTCGACTCCGCCGTCTCCTTCGGATGTATAACCTTCCAAAAGGATATTGTTGAATGCCGCACCGAAGATCCTGCACCATTCGTTGAGCTGCTGCTGATAATAGGGAACTCCCTGATACTTGATCGGGATACCTATGTCAGCTTCCTTGCCTGTGGTCGACTGCTGTACCATGGCACGGCTCTTACTCTCGTTGATATCTATAGTGTAATAATACTTATCTTCAGCGCTGTCATATTCGAACTTCCAGCTGTCATAATAGAACTTCTGGTTGGCGAGAGTGATAGTTCCGCCTGAGTCTGAAAGAGTACATTTGTTAAGATCCGTAAGATAGCTCTTGGTCTTCTCGTCTATCTGTACTCTGATCTGTCTTATCGTCTGATTCGCTTCATTTAGTGTCGTACCGGCACCGACTTCTGTGATCTTGCCCGTGAAGTTCTCTGAGTTATTACCGTCTCTCATCTGGATGAGGCCCTCTAGCTGGCCGCCGAGACTGGCATTGTAGAGGTTGAACTCTGAGCACGGATCATATTTCATCTTATCGGTCCTGTATCCGAACTTAACGAAATCATTCCACTCGAGATTGAAATCCGGATCCTCCTTAAGACCTTCCTTGACGATCTTCTCGTATACCGCATGGTTGGCATCCGATATCCAATACACATCATACAGACCGTCTATATCCGACTGGTTGACCTTCTCCGAAGACGTACGCGCCAGTACTTCGAGAGTATTGTACTGATCGGTATCCACAAGAGTCTGGCCTCCTGCTATCTTGACGATATACATGTTGCCGCCGGTCTTACGGTCGGGATCATTGGAATCCACGATCGGGTATTCCCTTGCTTCCACACTAACTATAGAAGAAAGCTGATCTATCAGAAGTGTTCTCTTGTCTCGCAGTTCATTGGCCGTTCCGCCGCCTATCTCGATAACATTGATCTGCTTATTGATGGTAGCGAGTTCGCTCGCGATGGAGTTGATCTCGTCGACTTTTAACTTGACCTCGGAATTGACGTCCTTCTGAACCTGCTCCATGGAATTAGCCATGGAATTGAAGTATTCACAGAGATTGTCGGCCATTCCGACAAACTGTGCCTTGGTAGAGATGTTGGCGGGATTCTTCTTGACCTCTGCAAGAGCCGTCATCATCTTATTGAAGGTGGTGGTGAAGCCTTCGATAGTGGAATCATCTCTGAAATAATCCTCTATCTGCTTCATGTAATAATCCTTCATCTCATACTGGCCGGCCTTGTCATTATTGGCCCAGTACTTGTTATCATAGAATTCGTCATGGATACGCTCAATAGAGAGTGTCTCAACACCCGCACCCGCACAACCGTATGTAGTGAAGACTCTTAAGGCCTCTGCAGCTTCGGAATGGATACCCTGACGGCTGTAGCCCTCTGTCTCTGCATTCGATATGTTATTGGCTGTGGTGTTGAGGCCGGCATTGGCGTTCAACAGACCTGTATATGCGATATTTAATCCGAAAAACTGTGAAGGCATCTACTGACTCCTTTCGATATCTTTCCGCTTCGCCGTCGGCGAATCGTTTAGACTGCGAGCGTATTGATTATGTGCTCTAACATATCGTCAACTACATTGATATATCTTGAAGATGCATTATATGCATTCTGGAACTTGACCATGAAGGTCATCTCCTCATCCTGTGATACTCCGATGACCTGCTCTCTGGCATTGGATGTTGCCATTACTGTCTTCTGCTGACTGTCGATGATACTCTTATATACGGCTCCGGAATTAGCTACCTGACTTACTAAGTCTCCGTAGTAGTCCACGAATGAAGACTTCTTCTTGACGTTGGGATTAAGCGTCATGTCTTCGGACTCGAACGCCGCCTTCATCTTCTCCATCGTTGCGTAGTCAACCTGACCGTCTATCTTGACAAAACCTAACTTCGTAGGCTGTCTTAAGAGTTCTACATTTATCTGAAGATTCGTGGTGGTGTAGAGGGATTCTACCTGATAACCCTGTACCTCTCCTGTCGCAGGATCGTATGTACCCGTCTGTTCCTTATTATATACACCTGCATTGTCATATCCTTCAGATGCTATCTTCTTAAATACCTGTATCGGTACTTCCTTTCCGCTGACCGGATCGATCGTCATCAGATATGTGCTCGAGGGATTGATATTCTTGGCTTCTATCGCTGCATCCGATATGACCTTGTTGATCGATGTTGCTATACCGTGTACCAGCTGATCGAACTCTGCCATGATGTTCATGCAGACCGACTGAGATATCTCGTAGTCATATCTGTCCGGCATAAGATCCGTGTAATCGGCCTTGTGATCTCCTCTGGCAAGAAGCGCTGATTTAAGGGCTCCTATATCGGTATTCAGATCCGAAGATATCACTCTGTTAAGATCGTATACCTTGGCTTTCTCAACTTCCTCCTGAGAGTATTTCCTCTCACCCGTATCGGGATCGACCGTAAACCTTGCGTTCTTCTCCCAGAAGGGTGTATAGAATCCTGTCTTGGGATCTTCATATATACCGAGCGAATAAGCTATCTCTCGTCTTACAAGATCCTCTCCCTCAAGCTGTACCCATACCGTACAGTCAACATCTTCTTCATACTGGATATTGCCGTAGGTCGAAAGTTCATCTATAAGGGCATTACGTGTATCTCTAAGGTCGTTTGCTCTCTCGAAGGAGATACCGAAATCCTTCGTATTGGAGATCTCTATCATACGTATCTCGTCGTTCAGTGCCTTGATCTGCTGAGCGATGTCGTTGATACGGTTTGTATGCTTCTTTACTGTTTCATTGAGACTTGTCTGATAATCACAGAGCCCGTCGTACACTGACTGACTGCGGGCAAGGAATTCTGAACATCTCTCAACAAAGAGTCCCTGCGTAACAGCGCTGCTCGGGTCCTTAGCCATCTCCTGGACCGAAGTCCAAAGATCCTGGATAGACTCCTGGAAAGTCTCGCCGTTCATTTCATCAAGAAGGCTCTCGATCTCTCCGAGGGCATCTGCCGATACCTCATAGAAAGAGCTCCTGCCTGATTCTCTTCTATAGGTGGCGTCTAAGAAGACGTCACGTACCTGTCTTGTCTTGGAATATACGACACCTAAACCTATCTGCTGATTAGATACAGACTTGTAATCCGTCTTGATCGTATTATATGCAGCAGTACCCTGAAGTATCTGCTGGCGCACATAACCGGTGGTGTCGGTATTAGATATATTGTGTGCAGTTGTATTAAGTGCGTTCTGACTGGTCTGGAGACCGGACACTCCTATATACAGGCTTCCCATCAATGGCATAAGCTTACCTCGTTACTAACCGCCGGATGTTATTGTTTCGCGTCAAACGCTCCCTTGTCTACGCCCATATAGGTTCCTGCACTGTAAGCACCTGATGTGTAATTGGCCGTCTCGGGAGCGGCTCTGTAGGCCTGCAGAACATTCATGTCGAATTGCACCATCTCCAGTGAACTCTCGATAAGCTGTCTGTTCTGTTCGTTGACTCTCTTCATCTGAGAAAGTGTGTCACGCAGCTTATCATATATCTCTGCCAACCTGTTCTGTTCATTTGGTCTTCCTTTTAACATCTCGATAAGGTCGACCACTTTCAAGCTATCAACATCCTTGTTAATAACGCCTGCTATGTCCTTCATGTTCTCCTGACGCTTATGGTCAAGAGTATTGATCTCATTAACGACTGACTGTTCATCATCCGTGATCTTAGCCAGTGCGTCCAGATCAGAGCTGATGATAACCGGGGTCTTGTCCATGGATAACTTAAGGAGCCTTAAATAGGCTTCATTTTCTTTCTCAAGATTATCGATAAGATTCTCCATCAGACTGGCCACCGATTACCTCCTAGATCGTAGCGCTGAATCTTTCGTACAGCTTAGCTGCGAAGCTCTCTGCATCAACACTGTATGTGCCGTTATCGATGCGCTCCTTAACAGATGCCACAAGGTCCTCACGTACATCGGATGCACCTGCGACTGCCTGCTTTGCAACCTGGATATCCTTGCCTACGCTTGATATCTGAAGTTGATCGGAGAAGCTTGCTTTGGCCTCTTTCTTGACCTGCTTAGGCTGGCTGCTTCTGTAAAGCTGCTGTACCTGATTATATGCTTCTATACGCATAATGTCCCACCTCCTTGGGATAAACTTTTGGCTTCATAATGTTTATCGGATGTTTCACGCAATACTTTATAGCTGATAAGAAAAAAAGTGTGCGCTTTTCTTATATCTGTACACCGAGATCCTTCCAATCGGTGAAATGAGTCATCTTAAGGTAAGCAATTCCCATGCCTCCCTGTCCGATATTACCGGCAGATGATACACTGGACTTGGTTAACATAAGTGCATTATCCGGAATGGATCCGCGCATCTCACTCATTATATTGTTCTGGATCCTCGGAGAAAGCGCCACATGAGTCACTATAACGGGTACTCTCAGATCCATACGGCCTGCTAAGAGCAGTGTCGTCTTGATGTGGCTGTATATAACGCTCTCCATGTCTCCGCGGTATATCCTTGTCTGCTTTAACTTACCGCCGGAGAGACTTATGGCCGGATGTATATTCATGATGTCATAGAGTTCACCGGTCTTCTTGGTCAGTTTGCCGTAGTCTGAATAAATAGACGCCGACGGAAGTACATAACTCATTACTATATGCTTGCTTATCTTGCCGATATCATCACAGATCTCATCCACACTTCTGTCGGAACCTGCCCAGCCGGCAGCTATCATCGCCAAAAGTCCCAGGGCCGAAGATATCAGTCCGCTGTCTATGACATGCACATGTGAGAATCCTTTGGCTGCTTCCATGGCCCTGTTGCAGCTCTCTCCCATCCTGGAGCTGAAGCTTAGATGTATGATATCCTCTGACGATTCAAGTTCCTTCTTGAAGAATCTTTCGTATTCTTCAACCGTAGCCCCGTCAGGATGAACCTCACTGTTGCTGTCCGTAAGCTTGCCCATCAGATCCATACTGTCTATCTCTACGGTGTCCATGAATCTTCCACGGGCAGTTCTGATATACAGATACATTATTCCGATATCAAATTTCCTTATGACATCTTCAGGCAGATCGCAGATCGACTCCGTAGTGATACGAAGACGTCTCTTTTTCTTGGGCATTACTCTCGTATAGAGCGCACCGGTCCGGTTTCTCGAATTATCCCTGTATTCTATGAGTTCCGCAGGAAGGCTCGATGCGATCGCATCCTCCAACACGGTATATTCAACCGGCTTGGTCAGGACCATATCGAACTCGTAGAGAGCATTGTTGTGTTTGCCGGAATCAAGCGTGGCACCTGTTAAAGCTATTATCGCACTGTCCTTACACTTACCTCCGGACTGCGATCTCACAGCCTCAAGGACCTCAGAACCGTTCATTCCCGGCATAAGATAGTCGACCACGATCACATCATATCTGTTGGCAGCAGTAAGCTTAAGCGCCTCTTCTCCGCTGCCTGCCTCAGATACGGTGACTTTGGTATCCTTAAGCAGTCCCGTAATGATGCTCCTGTTCTGAGCATCATCATCAACGACCAGTATCCTGGCCTTGCTGGCCTCAAAGCTCCTTACATATCCTCCCTCAGATTCTCCTCTGCTTTCAGATATCTCTTCATAGGTGCTCGCACCCATGACTTCATCGCCTTCATATCCGAGCGTGACTTCCACGGTAAAAACAGAACCGCTGCCGTATACGCTGTCCACGGTAAGCTTACCGCCCATTATCTGTGTGAGCGAATATGCTATCGGCAGTCCCAAGCCGTTACCTTCTATATCTCCGTTTTCATTTCTGTCAAACTGTGCAAAGGTCTCGAAGAGATGCTCTAAGTTCTCCTTCTCTATTCCTATGCCCGTATCACTTATGGAAGCCTTGAGGGTGACATTATCATCTTCCTTTTTCTCTGAGATCACGCTTAACTTGACATGACCTTCTTTGGTATATTTGACGGCATTTGTCATGAGATTGATGAGGATCTGTATCAGCCTTCTCTCATCTCCCACAAGTACAGCGGGTATCTCGGGGTCTGCCTCGAGTATCAGCTCAAGGTTCTTCTCTTTAGCTCTCACAGATATCATATCCATTATCTTGTTTAACAGATCGGAACTGTCAAACGGAGATGAGGCAAGCTTCATGCTCTTGCTCTCCATCTGAGACAGATCCATGATATCATTGACTATGCTTAACAGAAGTTTGCCCGAACCTGCTATGGCTTCTGAGTTTCTCGTTATCTCCTTATCCTTGCTGTTTCTGATATTGAGTTCGTTAAGACCGATTATCGCATTGATGGGGTTTCTGATCTCGTGTGAGAAATTGGCATAGAATTTCTCTCTTGAAGCATTGATCCTGTCGATCTCATTGCGCTGCCTGATGGCCATGGCATTCTCCCTGCCGTACCCTGCCCTTCTGAAAGAGAAGACCAGACCTGCGGTAACACCGACAGCGATCGCGCCAAACAGAGAATCTATATACTGAGCCGCTTCCGTATTGAGAGGCTTGACGATCTCAGGCCTTAAGAATGCGACCGCATAGCACGCAGAATCGATAAGTATGGTGGCGGTGACCAGGATCTTGAGCATCTTACCTCTATATACAAGGAAGATGTATATGATACCCATTGCCAGCCAACAACTCGAACCGCTCTTTACACCGCCACAGGTTAAGAATATGGTAGGGAAGGTGACGAAATCCATCCAGATCGTCACGACCGCTATGGGAAGTTCCCTTCCGCCGTTATCACATATGTAATTGACCGCCCACGGAATTATGACCAGAGTCAGGCCTATGATTATGTAGGTGGGCCATCCCGATCTTATGGAAATGCACTCCAACAGACAGAATAATGCCCCGATTATTCCTTCGAGACATACTATCACGAAGAGTTTCTCCCTGATATTCCTGTTGTCACTGCTCATCAATTCCCTGATCTTATTTATCATATCGGTTCTTTCCTATCTGCTCCTGTATCGCTCTCTTATGTTCGTAAGCGCATCAATTGCCGACATATAGTCAGACATCTCGATTTTCTTCCTGATGGGTATCAGCTGAGGCATGAGAGGATGCCCGTTATAACTGTATGCCCTGAGTTCATCAAGTATCCGTAACATGTTGGCAGGCACGAAAGTATAGGCCGCATCTTCAAATGCAGCAAGATAATCATCAAGCTTCTCATCCGATATCGGAACCGTGTCCGTACTTTCCATCAGATCATCCGTGATCTCCATCTGCATCGAATCCTGGCCGAGCAGCATCGCTATTATACGCTCGTACTCCGCCATGAGTTCTTCGTGGTGAGCTTCGATATATTCGATGTTGCCGTCCTTGCCGGCCTGCTCCATATCTTTGGCCATCTCTGATAGAGTCTCGGCTCCGATACTTGCCATCGAACTCTTGAGCGCATGGATGTATATGGTATAGTCAGTGATATTCTTCTCTTTGAAGAGATTCCTGATCTTGTCTATATTGTCCGGTCCGTTAGTTGCATGGACATTGAGAACGTTCTTGTAATTCTCTACAGAGCCGCAATATAACAGTCCCTTCTTGACATTAAGATCACCGATGACAAGCTGTCCTGCTGTCACCTGTGTATCTTCTTCCTCTGTCTCATCATCAGAATAACTGATCTTGTCCTTGGGTATGTATTTCTTGAGTATCTTCTCAAGTACGGAGATCTCCACAGGCTTGGAAATGAAATCCGTGAATCCCTGCTCTAAGAACATCTCTCTCGCACCGGCCACCGCATTGGCGGTAAGCGCGATCACGGGAACGTTCTTGTAGAAAGGTATGTCTCTCGAACGTATCCTGTTAAGACACTCCACTCCGTCCATCTCCGGCATCATATGATCCATGAAGATGAAATCGTAATCGCGGCTGACTAACTTCTCCAAAGCCTCTTTTCCGCTTAAAGCTGTCGTTACCTTGACCCTATATGGTTTTAACAGTCCCTCGATGACCTTGAGGTTCATGAAACTGTCATCGACTATCATTATATGAGCCTTCGGCATGATCATCTGACCAATGGGCTCTAAGCTTGCGGAACGTCCCGTGACTCTGACAGCACCTGCGCCGTATGTATCATCATCCACTGTCTCAATGCCGACTGCAGTAAGTCTGGAATCGATACTCCCGACAGGAGTGATGTCGCCGACCTTCTGAGGTACGGTGAACTGTATCTCGGTTCCCACGCCATACTTGGAATCTATGGTGATGAATCCGTCCATCAGTTCTATTATCGCCCTGGAGATCGTAAGACCTAAGCCTATGCCGCCTTCTCTTCTGTCCCGTCCGCTGTTTATCTGTGTGAAATCGGTGAAGATCTTGTTGAGATTCTCAGGTCGCATTCCTATACCGGTGTCTTTGATCCTAACGCAGAGATTGATACCGTATTCCTCTGTTCTCTTGCTGACATCGACTATCACATAACCTTCCTGAGTGTATTTGATCGCATTCTCAAGGAGGTTATATATCACGCGCTTAAGCTTGGGTTCATCTCCTATGAGCTGGCTGGGGATCGTCGGATCACAGTTGACGATGAGCTCAAGCTTTTTATCGCCTATCTTGGCGATGCATAGATTCACCACATCATTGATCGTAGATGTGATATTGTATTTCTCCTCATCTAACACGAACCTTCCCCGACTCAGTTCCGAGTAATCAAGGATATCGCTCACGACCGACAGAAGGCCTCTGCCCGCATTCTTGATATCCTCCAGGTTATCTCTTACAATCTGTGATCTTGCCTCTGCCAGAGCTATCTCACTCATACCGCATATGGTATTGATGGGAGTGCGCAGCTCATGAGATACGTTGGCAAGGAAATCGTCCTTGCTTCGCTCGGCTATCTTGAGTTCTTCGATCGTATCAAGCAGCCTGGTCTTGCTGCCCGCCTCTTCTCTTAAGAGGAAATCCACGACGAATATCGTGATGTATATGGCTGCTATCTCCAACAGTGACCTGAACACTTCATCCATCGTCCTCATGGGCATGGTCTTGCTTATGAAAATATGATGTAAGAGAATCAGTGTCGATGTGACTATAGGGAATATCAGCAGTCTCGGTATCTCATATATACCGATGATGATGGTGAGACCTATGATCGAGATCATTGGTTCTATATCATTATTGACGAATATACAATACAGGAATACGCAGAACTCGGAAGCAAACGCACACAGACCTGCTCTGAAGACATAGCTCCTGACACCTGCGATATGGCTCATCCACACGATGACGAGCGAAGCCTCAATGACATAGATTATCCATCTCTGCATACTGTCATATGTCATAAGGCTCACGCACATGGCATAGAGCGTGAATACCGCAAGCACGATATTCTCTATTTTCTTTCTTCTTATCAGATCATATTCCTTATTATCCATCTTAGCCCTTCATAAGAGGAACGTTTACTGACTCACCTTCCTATACGGGGAAGATCATGGTCATAGTGCTTCCTTTGCCCTCTGTACTCTCTATCTTGAGCTTGCCGCCTATCGTCTCCACGGTATTGACGACCACGTCCATTCCGACTCCCCTTCCGGAGAACTCTGTGACTTCACTGTTGGTCGAGAATCCCGGTATGGTGATGAGCTGCCATACTTCGCTGTCTGTATAATCTTCATCAGGTCTGTCCGCAGGTATAAGATCCTTGTCATGAGCCTTTTTAAGTATCTTCTCCCTGTTAAGTCCTGCACCGTCATCGCTAACGGATACTCTGAGTTCGCCGTCGGATTCTTCAGCCTTAAGTGTTATCCTGCCTCTCATGGGTTTGCCTGCGAGCATTCTCTCATTACCGTCTTCTATGCCGTGATCGGCACAGTTACGCACCATATGCATGAGCGGATCCGATATATGTTCGATGATACCTCTGTCGGCCTTTACTTCGTCGCCTTCGATCACGCACTCGATATCCTTGCCGAGTTTTCTTGATGCCTCGAATATCACACGGTTCATCCTTAAGAATATATTGGTGAAAGATACCATTCTCATGGAAGTTACCAGATCCTGCATCTCTGACGTTATGACTCTTATCTTGTCCGCATTCCTGTCGAACGCTTCAAGCTTAAGTCCGGCATCTCTTACTTCCTTGTCATCAATGAGCTTACCCTGAGCCTTGGACAGTTTGATGACAAGATCGGCAAGTCTGTCCATATCAGACACTTCCACACTGATATGAGTACCCTTATCTTTCTTCTGCTCGGTATCCTTGGCTAAGAATCTGCCCTGTCCGGGAGCACCGTTATGAACCACGAAATCACCGGGTGCATATTCCTTGTCATCCTTGGTCACCTTGGCTACAACAGGCGCATCCACTCCGAAGAGCTTAAATCCCGCTTCAAATCTTGCGGCATCGATCTCCTTGATCTCTATGGCTTCGGTCTCATAACCTTCACTGACGAGTTTCTTAAGCTTCTTTCTTGCGCATCCGGTCTTGAGTAATATCTTGAATCCCTTATCGAGTATCTCATCTCCGCTTGCTTCGGAAGTGAGTATATCCTCCGGGGTATATTTGATATCCACAGCGATATCCTTAAGCAGTCTCACGACTTTGTATGCGTGGACATTGGCCATCTTGGTATCCCTGGCATACACGATGTATATCTGGAAGTAATGATTAGCCTTGGTATCCTTGGGTGCGATATAGATACGGGTATCGGAACTCTCTGCCGCAGTTTCCGTCAGTTTCTCATTCTTCTTGTCTTCATCGGATGCACTGATCTTCTCTAAGAATGTGTTCAGTTCATCAATGAGATCCCCGGCATCCGTATCGGCATCCTGTCCTTCGGAGAGCTTCTCTAACTCACCCTGAAAGAAATCAGAGACTTTAAGCACCAGTTCTATGAGTTCCTTCTGCGGAACAGATGCAGGCTTATGTTCTCTGAGATAGTAAAAGACATCCTCCGTCTTATGAGAGAGCATATGCATCTGTTCAAACATCATAAAACCCGCAGAGCCCTTTAGAGTATGCATATACCTGAATATCTCGGCGATCGCATCTTCGGAGAACGCATCCGCATCCTGAAATCTCAGCACCAGTGCCTGAAGCTCCTCCAATATCTGAGTAGTCTCCAACACATAGGTGTCGAGCATATCATCTCTGTTCAATTCAAATGACATCAGTGTCACCTCTATTCAATAAGTCCGAGTTTTTTGAGTGCCTGTTCAAATCTGTCCTGATTGATCGGCTTACCCGAATAGATGGTACAACCGAGATCAAAGGCCATCTTGACATTTTTCTCCTCATTGAGTGCCGTCGCCATTATCACCTTGACAGCCTTGTCCTGAGGGATCCCCTTCTCCTTCTCAATATTACGGATTCCTATGAGTGCCTGGTAACCGTCCATTACCGGCATCATGATATCCAGACACACCAGGTCGTACGGATCGTTCTCTTCCATCGCCATCATGAAAGCATCCACCGCTTCCATACCATCGACGGTAACGTCGCAATCCCCGTACTTGGACAGGAAATTCATCATAAACTTCCTTGTGACGAAATCATCCTCTGCTAATAAAATCCTCATTGTATACCTCCTGTTTCCGTATTCCCTTTCTCAGTTTAGTTTCAGTATCTATTTAAGCTGTTTGGATATCTTGCGATATACCGTATATATCTGTGGATTGAACTTCTCTCCGGCATCCGCCCCGATGATCCTTAACGCCTCTTCCTTGGTGTAGGATACTCTGTACACTCTCTCGGCAGTGAGGGCACAATATACATTGCCCACCGTCACGATCTGTGCAGCCAACGGAATGTCATCTCCCTTCTTCCCCGCGGGATAACCCGTTCCGTTCCAGTTCTCATGGTGATAATTGGCTATGTCTGTCGCCATCTGGACGAATTCGCTATACTCACTCGATAAGGCAAAGTCCTTAAGTATCCTTGCACCGACCGTGGTATGCGTCTGCATCCTGAGTCTCTCTTCAGGGGTGAGCACATCCTTCTTCTGCAGTATCTCCTTAGGCACGGCCACATTTCCTATGTCACACAGAGGTGCGGCGATCTCTATATTGTTGATAAAAGTATCCGTGACTACGTCTTCGTATATCCCTGCTAACTGCATGGCCTGGGCGATCAATCGGCAGTTATACTGAAGCCTCTCTATAAAGCTCTCCTCGTACAGGGAGTTACGCCTTGCCAGATTGGCCAGCGCATACAGCACGCCTCTCTTCTCTTCCTCGATCTGCCTTAACTGACTGTTGACCATTGTCTGAAGTCTTCTGTTGGTCTCCATCAGGTCCCGCCTGGTCTCGTGGAACTTCAGATGCACTCCGGCTCTTGCCTTGACCACCTCCGGGATGAAAGGTTTGGTGATGTAGTCCTCACCGCCGATCTCAAATCCCTTGACTATATCATCGACTTCGTCATATGCCGAGATGAATACTATCGGAATATCTCTTGTGTCCGTGTTGGATTTGACTATCGAGGCAAATTCATATCCGCCCATCTCAGGCATCGAGATATCTAATAGTATCAGTTCGGGTTCGCATTTCTGCAGTACTTTAAGGCCCTGAACTCCGTTCTCCGCAAGGATAGGCTGATATCCCATCTCCGATATGATATTGCGCAATACAAATCTGTTGACTTCCACATCGTCAATTATCAGAACCTTGCCCCTGTACTGGGCGTTCATACTATTATCCGCCATACATCCTCCTTCTTAGGATCACACCAACAGAAGCCGCAATGCCTCTATCGATTCAACGGTCTTCTCCCTGTTCTCCTTCTGTACAGCCATCTTAAGCCGCAACGCGGCGGTAGTAACTTCTTTGGGCGCTCCTATGGTCAGCTGCTTGACTGCATCCGCAAACATCTCAGCCTTGTCCCATGTATCCATCTCCACGCACAAAGTGAGTTTCATTATGCGTTTCTCTATCTCTTCACGGTTCTCTGCAGATCCGAATGTGGTCGACATATCGGCAGTGATGTTCTGCATCTGTCTGTCCGCGATGGTCTCGGGATCCACATGGAAATCATCAACGAACATATCTCCTTCACTTCTCGGAACACTGAGCCATACCGAGAAGTTGAAATTCGATCCCTTGCCCGGCATGCTGTCCACGGATATGTCTCCTCCCATGAGATTGACGAGTTTCTTGCTTATGTTAAGACCCAGTCCCGTTCCGCCGTACTTCCTCGAGATCGATGCATCAACCTGAGAGAAATCCTTGAACAGCTTGTCCTTGTCCTTGTCGGCTATTCCGATACCGGTATCCACCACCATAAAGAAGAGTTCTATCTTCTCTCCCGCTCTGGCCGTGGTCACGACCTCTAACATGATCTTGCCGACCGTAGTGAACTTGGCCGCATTGGATAACAGGTTATTGAGCACCTGTTCAAGTCTTAACTCATCTCCGACCAACCTGTCCGGAATATCCGGTGAGACCGTAACAAAGAAATCCAGCCCTTTCTCCCTTATCTTGTTGACATGATTACGCTTGACATAATCGATCATGTTGTGAAGAGAGAATTCTCTTTCCTCAAGTTCGAACTTGCCCGCTTCGAGCTTGGAGAAATCCAGGATGTTATTGATAAGGGCATTCATATCGGCGCAGCTCTTCTCGATCATTTCCATCGTGTACAGTGCGTCGGGATCCTGCTCCTTGCTCATAAGATCCTTGATATTGCCGAGGATCCCATTGACAGGAGTTCTGAGCTCATGTGTCACTGTAGCAACGAATTCGTCCTTGACCTTGCTTAGGGTCTCTCCGCTGTTCTGGGCTGCCTTAAGCTCACGCATCATGCGCTCTCTGCCGGACACGTCTCTCCCGACGAGAATATATCCGCCCGCGGGCCCTTCGTCCTTAAGTATCCTTATCTCGGATTCAAAGCAGGTATTGTTGCTTCTGTATGCATTCGTAGAGATCATGCGGCCGTCCGCCGGTTCACGGCTTATGAACTTGCCGTCCTCGATCATGAACATGCCCGGAAATATATCGGCTATGTTCGTCTCTTCCATGCTGTTATACATAAGCACATTGTACGCGACTTCATTGGCAAATCCGATCTCTCCGCTGCTATTGAATTTGATGAGAAGTTCAAACAGTGTGTCGGCTATCTTGCGCGCATATAATCTGTTCTCCGATAACTGCTCCATAGATGCCCCTCTTGATCCGCTACAGATCCTGCGGATAATACTAACAGAGGAAAGCTCTCTGCTTTCCTCTGATACAATGCAGGTTCAAACACATAAACACTGCATAAATTATAACAAATTTGACTATTTTTTACAACTACCACAACCTTGTGATGAAAATATACACAACAGTAAGAACAAGGCCCAGACAGAACAGCATAAGACCAAAGGACATACTCCTGAAGATCAGAGTCCGGCTTTCCTTGAAACTCTCGTAATCCATGGCAAATCTGTGAACATAATTGACGGGTTTGCCAACAGTACGCCCCTTCGCTTTTAGGATGCGCCTCTTAAGTCTTGAGAGCCTTCCGGCGATAACACCGAGGATATAGGTGAAGCGGTTGCCTTCCGCCAGTTCTTCCTGCTGCTTGCTGTCCTTGAATATCCCGTCTCTTAACAGACATATCAGAGCATCAACAAGGTTATCAAAGAATCTGCATATCACCGTCAGTACAAACGGGATCGCATACAGGATCACGGGCCTGTATACGGCATTCTCAAGATCCATCCACTTAGGCCACAGATCGATATATTCGGTCCTGTCATCATTCATCATGCATATCCTTATTATGCCGAAATAGATTATTAAGCCGATGGCGATTGAAATGAGACCGCCTTTTAAACATTCCCATGTAAAGAAGTGTTCCAGATAGTATTCCGCCGTCGTATCTATGCGCAAAGAGTCCGCACACATATCGACTACACCCTTAAGACTGTAACCGGATGTAAGTCCGAGTACCGGTATAACTGTGGCTGAGACCACAAGCGCTCCTCCCGTAAAAGGATTCATGTAATCCCTGTGCTCATCGTATACAGCCTGCAACTCAGAGTCTGTGTTTTTTTCAATAAACACACAGATATAGAGCTTGAGCATATAGGCCAAGGTACAGCCGCCGCTTATTAAGAATACCCATTCGATCACGGTAACGACGTCATAAGATAAGATTGTTTCGATCCCACTGCTGTTTAAAAGAGCCGTGTACATCCTCAGATGCGCTATTCCTTCGTGAATGAGCGTCTTGCTGATATAGCCGTTTAATCCGGGGATCCCGGCAATGCCAAGAGCAGCACATAAGAAGATCGCATTGAGCAGAGGCTTGCGTCGTCCGAAGCCTCTTATATCGTTAAGATCCAGCTTGTGTATGTTCATAAAGATCACGCCGGCCACCGAGAATAGTATGAGTTTGAAAAGCGAATGTCCGACCATATGCAGAAGACTTCCGCTTATCGCCAGTTCGTCGGTGCACAGATCTGCCGTCCCTATGCCCGTCAATATGAAGCCTATCTGCGATACGGAAGAGCAGGCAAGAGTGCGCTTGATATTGACCGAGAAAAGCGCAAGTATCGCTCCTAATGCCATGGTGCATACTCCGATGATGAGTATTATTGCCGCCCACATATCATCATTTCTTGAAACCGGTGCAAATATATATCTTGAGAGCATCAGAATACCGAGTATTCCCGTCTTGGTCAGTATTCCCGACAAAAGAGCCGATGCCGGTGCCGGTGCAACGGGATGCGCCTTGGGAAGCCAGATATGTATCGGAAAAGCACCTGCCTTGGCGCCGAATCCTATGAGCATGCAGATACCGGCTGCCCATATTCTGTGCGGAAGACCGGGATCACCGAGAATATCGGATGTTCCGTACAGGAGGGCGAGATTGGATACATCAAGAGGGTTAGCTATATTGCCCATCACTTCGAGAACGGCATCATACAGAAGGAACAGTCCCATCAGCATGATCAGTCCGCCTATCACGGACACCGCAAGATAGGTTCCTGCCGCTCTTAACGACTCCTCACGTTCATCAAAGGCCACCCACACATAGGATGCAAGACTCATGGCCTCAAAGAATATGAACATGGTATACAGGTCACCGGATAAGAACACCCCGAGAGTCGCAAAATACGTAAAAAGAGTGAAGAAGAAATATCTTCCCTTCCTCTCATAGTGCTTCATGTACTCTGCGGAAAGGATAAGGCTGACTATCCACATAAATGTGGCGATACCGGCATATAACAGTCTGAAATTGTCAAAAGCAAAACTGAGTTTCATGTTAATCCTTCATGCCGAGCACTCTGTGTGAGGCGGCGAGCCGAATATCATATTCGGCGATGCCATCAAGCGATTTGGGCTCGGCACAAATCGCTGTGTGAAAAATGATGTATCAACATCATTTTTCACATTATTACCCCGGGATCCCCGTTATGAAATCCGTCAAATATGAATTGTTGATTCCGAGTATTATTATCACTGCCACGAATATGTACAGAGGCAGAAGCATCCTCCACGTCGGATCTTTTATGCCCGAGTTAACACGCGTGTCATAATTTTCCTTCGGAAAGAATGCGCGCACCACAATAGTCATCATGTATATCGCCGTCAATATCGCCGATATCAGCAATGCTACAACTCCCGCGTATGATAACGGGGTCGCAGTCTCGATAGCGGCTGATGCCAGATTCCATTTGCTGACAAATCCGGCCAAACCCGGTACACCCATGAGAGCCAGGCTGCTCACCGTAAATATCCCGAACACCTGCGGCATGTTATAACCGAGTCCGTCAAGCTCATATACATATTCTCTCTCCGCCTTGTGGATGACCGCACCTGCACAGAAGAAGGAACATATCTTCATGAACGCATGCATTATCATATGTGTAAGAGCGGCGATGAGGCCTAAAGGTGTCATCAGCGTGACACCGAACAATATGTACGAAAGGTTGCTTACGGTGGAATATGCAAGCCTCCTCTTGATATGCGGTTCCTTGACCGCTCTGGCACATCCGTAGACTATAGTGATGATCGTCACGATCATAACCGTATTCTGTGCCCATGTTCCCCTGACAAAGTCCGCTCCGAAGAGATAATAGGTGAGTCTGATGATCGCAAATGCTCCCGATTTGACCACGGCCACGGCATGAAGAAGAGCCGTCACCGGAGTAGGTGCGACACCGGCATCCGGAAGCCATGAATTGAACGGACATACGGCAGCCTTGACGCCGAATCCCATGAAAGCAAATACATATATAAGCAGCAGCACATTGACCCTGTCACCGACTCTTGCAAGATCCAGTACACCGCCGTAGTTGAATTCTATCGTGCTTCCGTAGCTGATGATGAATATCATGCCGATGAAAGCAAATGCCGCACCGCCCAGCGAATAGTACATGTATTTACGGCTCGCGAGTATGGCCTTACGCGTAAGGGTGTGCATGATAAGCGGAACAGTGACTATCGTCAGCAGCTCATAGAAGAAATACATCGTCAGTATATTGGCTGCCAGAGCTATACCCAGAGTCACTCCGTAGGTCACGGTATAGAACATGAGGAAGGTCTTCTCCTTGGTGTCATGCTCCATATATTCATAGGAATACAGGGTCGCGAGTGGCCATAGTAAAGAGATCATCCCCGAGAAGAGCATACTCAGACCATCCATCTTAAATGCTATGGACAGATCGCCCGGAAATGACACCAATGTCATCTGCTCTGTGCCCGGCGTAAGTATCATGGTCCATACCATGATCGTTGTTACGACCATCGAAGCCATGATATAGATATGCATTTGTCTCTTGCCCTTCCATCTGATAAGGGCATTGGCAAGTCCTGCGATTATAGGCAGGATCACCGCAAATATTATCATCATATGAACACCTGTCTTATAAGTTCTATAACGGGTTCAGGGAAAAGTCCCATGAGCAAAGACAATAAGGTAAGCGTAGCTATCGGTACGGTCATGAGCATTCCGGGTTCGGCCTTTAATTCCTTATCCTGCACGCTCTGTCTGAATGCCATGCCGGGGAAGAACCCGATTATCATGAGTTGTAACAGATAACCCGCGGTAAGCAGCGCGCTTACGAGCAATATCGCAGGACCGAGATATTCAAATACCGGTATGTCAGACGCAAGAGCACCTGTTGCCAGATACCATTTGGAGATAAAGCCTCCCGTCGGAGGTATTCCGATGAGTCCTAACGAAACTATAGTATAGCAGGTCATGGTTATCGGCATCTTAAGTCCTATGCCCCTCATATCTTCGACTCTCGTCGCACCGGTATGATGTATTATCGCCCCTGCGATAAGGAAAAGCGCAGCCTTTATAAAACCGTGAGCAAGAACATGCAGTATCGCCCCGGTAAGTGCATCGGATGCATATTTAAGACCGGTGTCATTTACGCTGCAGGACTGACCGAAACTTACAGCCAGACCGAAGAGTATATAAGAAACCTGGCTGACCGTTGAATAAGCCAGTCTCTTCTTAAGGACCGGCTCCATGAAAGCGAGCATCGATCCCATCAGGACCGTTATGAGTGCAAGTATCATAAATACATCCTGTACCCATGTACCTCTTAGTTTGTCCGCTCCGTATACATACCACAGGCTCCTTATGATACCCAGGACACCCGCCTTGACTATGACGGCACTTAAGGCTGCCGAAGCAGGGGACGGAGCGATCGGATGAGCCGTAGGAAGCCATGCATGCATCGGCCACATTCCCGCCTTGACTCCGAAGCCGAGGATCATCGCCATAGCGACCGCTAAGAGCAACCCCTTATTCGCGGCAAATACATCAGATCCCAGGTTTCCTCCGAGAACAAAATCAAGCGAAGAAGCAAATCTTGCCAGATTGTATATCCCAAACAGCGCACCGTATGCACCGAAAAGTGAGAAAAAGAGATATTTGAGCGCCGCCATCTTGGCTTCAGCACTTCTTTCATGTATCACAAGCGGCATGGACATAACGGTCAAAAGCTCATAGCACAGATAGAACGTTACGAGATTAGATGCCGCGCACAGAGCAAGCTCAGTGAACATTGACAGAACGAAGAAAACGGCAAAGCTCCTCTTGTTCTTCTCTTCTTTCATGTAATCAAGCGAAAACACGCCGGATGATATGAATATCACGAGCGTGAGCACTGCAAAGATCGCACCCAGAGGATCCATATGAAATTGCAGGGGCAAAACAGTGAGTAACTTCATTTTTTACCTACGAAAACATATCAAGTCCTTTACGGATCAGTTCGACTATCGGATCGGACATGACACCCAGCAGGACGTTCAGTACTATAAAAGCGACGAGGACTACGCTGTAGAGCGGGACTTCCTTCATTGATACAACGGGATATCTGTCATTTTCTACAGGAGTATATATCCTTATAACGGTCTTCATGAAATATATGGCATTAAGTATCGTACTGATACCGAGTACGATGAGAGCCGGAAGCATACGGCCGGTCAGGCTGACTGCAGCTTCCGCAAAGAGCAGTTTGCTCACAAAACCGGAGAATAACGGCACGCCGACCATGGAGAGTGCTCCGACGGCAAATGCCACCCCCGCTACTCTGTTGCGGTATGCGCTGCCCGTGAGCGGTTCGAATTTCCTGCTGCCGTCAGACACATCCGTAAGTCCGATGGCTGATATGAACAGCAGAGACTTGGTCGATGCATGCGACAGCATATGGAAGATGGCTGCCACCATTCCGAACTGTGTACCCATACCTATGCCCATAAAGATATAGCCGATCTGTGCGACCGATGAATAGGCTATCATACGTCTGATGTCATTCTCTCTTATGGCACTCACGGAGCCGAATATCATTCCTGCAAGTCCGAATATGAAAAGGACGTCAATGACACCGCTGTCACCGTATATATTAAATCCTATTATCCTGTATATTATCTTGATCAGTAAGAATATATATCCCTTTGATACCAGGCTGGAGAGTATCGCCGCACTGGATACGGTCGAATAACCGTATGCATCGGGCAGCCATGCATGGAATGGGAAGAGCGCACATTTGATCGCAAGTCCCACGCTCATGAGTGCGATGGTAAAAAGCAGCGGCTCCGGATAGGCCCCGCCCGATGTCATTTCGATCACCGATTCCCTTATATTGCTCATCAGGAGATGGCCCGTTATATCATAGAGCATGCAGATACCAAGCAATATCATAGCCGAACCTATAAGGCTCATGACCATATATCTTACGGCCGCTTCTATCGTCCTGCCGTTCTCTCTTATCATGATGAGTCCGCAGGCTGAGATCGTATTGATCTCCACAAAGACATAAGCCGTGAACAGGTCATTGGTATATACGAGTGCGAGCAGGGAACTGAGCATCAGCCCGACCAGTACATAGTACAGATTGTGTTTGCTCTCCACGACTTCATCGAAAAGCTTCTTGATACCGCCGAGCACCGACAGAAGCATTACCATGCAGAAGAACATTGCCATCCCGGCCTCCAAGACTCCGGCTCTTATCTCATTTCCCCATGGTGCGGGAAAATGTCCCATCATATATACGAAGCTCTCGCCTCTTATATTAAGGACATGGAGCAGGACCGCACTCATACCCATGATGAGCGTTATGACAGCGGCATTCACTGCCCTGGCTATCCTGCCCGGAAGTACGGAACAGACAGGGCCTGAGAACATCGCGAGCATTATTGAGAAGAATGGGATATTACGAACCATATCCATTACATTCCCTCCCTCTTAAGCCTTGTTGATATCTCGTCCAGATTAAGCGTCCTGTACCTTCTGTAAAGACGAATGGTAAGCGATAACATAAGAGCTGATACCGAAACCGACACAACGATACCCGTAAGCACAAGTCCTGCGGGTATGGGATTGATATAAGCCTCAACGCTCGTCACTCCGTCCACTACGATAGGCACGGTACGACCCGTGATATATCCCTTGACGGCAAGGAACAGGTATATTGATGAATCCATGATATTGAACCCGATTATCTTCTTGATGAGATTCTTCTGGAGCAGGAGATTCGCAAATCCCGTTACGAACAGAATCATGGCTATCACTTCTATATAATTGACTGAAAGATTGCTTCCCACCTTAGAAATCTCCTTTTCTGAACATCACATAGAACGTGTACATCGTACAGGCTACCACAAGACCCACACAGATATTGAGGATCAATATGAGGCCGCTCGATAAGATCGCGCCGGGCGTACCTAACGGTATATGACTGTTCAGGTGATTGGCTCCGCAGAAGAAAGAATAAGCCTTGCAAAGACAATAAGTCGTGAGCGCACAGAAGCTTATCCATTTGTAGGTCTTCTCCGTGAAGAACTCCTCCGTCTTCTCAAAACCGAATGCATTAACATACAATATGAGTCCGGCTCCTATGACCGCTCCGCCGGAGAATCCGCCTCCGGGAGAGAGGTGTCCGTTAAGTATCACATATATCCCGAATATCATTATTATCGGAACAAGGAATTTGGCCACGGTCTGAAGCACCATATCATCCCCCGGTTCATACAGACTGTCGCTGTCTCCCGGGTCATCTTCCGAGAGAACGGGACTCAATCTGCTCTTGTCCTTGTTGATGTGAAGCAGTATGAGTACGGTTATCGTGGCCACAAAGAGCACATTGGACTCTCCGAATGTATCAAAAGCTCTGTAATCAAGTATCATTCCCGTTACTATATTGACAGCTCCGGTCTCCTCTAAGCCTTTCTCAATGTATCTTTCGGGAACCTCATTATTGGTCGGCCTCTCGACAGCCCCCACTGCGGGAAGGTATGAAACATTGTATATTAGCAAAGCTCCGAAGATCACACAGAAGAGTACGGCAACGACCCTGTATAATCTGTTAAAGAAGATCAGGAGTTTGTTGGATTTCTCATCATAGGCCCTTTCCTTGGCGATCTGCTTATCCTGCATTCTCTCGACCGTTGTAGACATATCCTCCATGGGTATCAGTAAGGACATATCCATCTTGGTCTCTGCAGGAGTATAATCCTTCTCTCCGCGAAACCACTTAAAGAATCTGTATGCTTTTGTCCTGGAATATTCTTCGTCAGTTTTACGCCTGCTCATCTAATCCATCCACTTCTTCCGTATTGATATCAGTATCGGCAAGTTCTTTTGTACCTTTCTCTATATTGATCGCATGTATCTTCTTGAGCGTCACAAAGAAGAGCACACTGGTAACACCCGCTCCGACCGCAGCCTCGGTGATAGCCAGGTCCGGAGACTCCAATGTCACCCAAATGATCGACATTATGAGTGAAAACGACATATATATGAGGATCGCATTGAGCAGATCCTTGGTTATGCTAACGCTTATCGCACAGATCAGAAGAAACAGCAGTAATATGATCTGTAATACCGTCATGAATGACCTCCTTATACGCCTGTCAGGGCTTCCTCATCAGACTGAATACCTGTCCGCATATGTATCTATGTCCTCATTAGTAGTTACTTCAAGCTTGGCAAGAAGGTGAGATGCCACGGGTGAAGAGAACCACAGGAATATCACTATCAGGGCTATCTTGAGCGTAGTCATGTTAAAGCCCGAGTATATCATAAGTCCAATGAGAGAAGAGCTCAGTCCCAGAGTATCTCCAAGGGCTGCAGCCTGCATCCGGTTGAGCACATATTTCATATGAAATACGCCATATACTTCCACGACGAAGATGATGAGTCCAATGAGCAGAAATGCACCGCCCGCTATCAGTCTTATCCATTCCATATCAATCCGCATCCCCCTTTCTTCGTCTTGCCGCCTTCCTCTCTTCATATATACCTATATAAACCTTGGTGATGACGACGACAGCGATGAAACTGATCATCGCATAGATCAGTGAGATATCAACAAGATAACTCTCCTTCAACATAAGTGACAGTGCTGTCATTATTACCATGACCATGGTACCCATCATATTGACGGCAACGATCCTGTCAGCTATCCTCGGTCCTTTAATGGCCCTTATGAGGCAGGCGAACAGGCATACAGCCAGAAAGATTATCACAAACATGTATATCGATCTGTATACATTATCGATCACCATAGATCCTGTCCCACCTTTCTTCAAACTCATGGAGCATGCGCACGAATACTGAATCCGTGATACCCTCTGCAAGGCTCTTATCAAGACAGTGCACGGTGAACCTGTCTCCCTCCACGGAAACGGTTATAGTACCGGGAGTCAGAGTGATGCTGTTGGCAAGCATGACCCTGGCCGAATCGGTCTTGAAATCCGTATCGAAACTGACTATCGCAGGCTCGACGTCATATCTGGAACTCATTATCATTTTGACAACAGAGAAATTGGCCTTAACGATCTCAACCGCAAGGATGGCGAAATATCTGAACATGAATCCTGCGTTTCGAAGCGCAAAGATATCGATCTTCACGGAATAGCCCATGAACTTACAGATAAAAAAATATATACAGACTGACACAAGTGCGCCTATGAGCGCTATCTCTGCTGTCAGCCTGCCGTTAAAGATTATCCATACAAAGAATAAAAATATAAGCATCTTATGCCTCTGTGATACTAATTCCGAAGCCACAATCCGACGGTCAGCTTGCCGTTGTCCGGCGTGGCCGAGATCATCATCGGTCGATCGTAGGGATTGGTAAACTTAAGATCCACTGCTGTTCCGGATATCGTAGCATCCATACCCGCAGGGATATAAGATACGGGCAATGAATGAGGGTGTCTCTCCAGTGCGGGAACTCCGCAGGTCACCATGCACGCATACAATGTAGATGAAACCTGGCATATGCCTCCGCCCATTCCCGGAACGAATTCCTTGTTCACTATGACGGGAGCAGACACATAACCGTTTGCCGCCGTCCTGGGAAGGATCACTGTCGTAAAAGAGAACAGATCTCCGGGATTTAAGACATAGCCGTTGATCCTGTTTGCCGCAATGCTCACATTGGTGGCTCTCGGGATCTTGGCATTATAATTGGTCGAATAGGTTCCGAGAAGCGAATAACCCGAAGTGTCAGGCAATCCGGCTCCCGTTACTGCCGGCAATTCTGTCTGCGCAGGTGCTGCAGGTGATGTCGTCTGTGCCGATTGCTGCTGCAATGACTGCTGATACAGTATCTGTGCTATCTGATCTATCTGTTCCTGTGTCAGGACGACCTGTGGCTGCTCGGCATGTGCAGGCATCACCGTGATCAGACTGTTCGCCACGGCGATGAGTATCACAAGAGCCGTCAAAAGGCTCAATCGCAATGATCTTTTCATAATTATCCTTCTTGTTTTGCTTATACCCTCAGATTATTGTTATACTCCATAACGAAGTATTTGTCTACTGTTTGCCCGTTGAACCGAAACCTCCTCTGTCCTGACCCTCTAAATGATCCGTCTCCTCGAATTCGATCTTCGGCTGATTCTCCATGATACGGAACTGGCATATCCTGTCGTTGACACTTATATGCGTATCTCTCATGGCCAGGACCGGCATGAACCACTGGTCGTTGTCTCCGCAGTACGAGCAGTCCACAACACCCTGATGGTTGGTCTGGATGATCCCGAAGTTCTTAAAAGTCGAGCTGCGCGGCACGATATGCGCCTCGTACCCTTTGGGAAGCTGCATCGCAACTCCCAGGGGGATCAGCTTCCACTCACCCTGCTTAAGGTCGATATCCTCGGCACATCTTAGGTCTATCCAGTCAGACTTGCCGTCGATATAAGTGAGTTTCTCGATCTTGTCGGTAAAATATTTGATCCTTATCTTCTGCATGGTATCCCTTTCTGAAAAAACATTGTTTTTAGTTCTGTGTATTTGAGACTGTACACAAATCCGGGGCAAACACTCAAAGAGAAGTGCCGCGTATCGCCTGCTTGACTCTTAAGAGAGATCCGGGAGCCACAGAGAGTTCATCGACTCCCATCTTAAGTAATTCCCCGGTAAATGATGTATCCGCCGCAAGCTCGCCGCATACACACACCGAGCAACCGCCGTTATGTCCGTTATTTATGATCATCTGTAAGAACCTTAAGATGGCCTGATGATGATAATCGCATATGAAATCAAGCTCTGTATTCTGTCTGTCAACTGCCAGAGTATACTGGGTCAGATCGTTGGTACCTATTGAGAAGAAGTCAACCTCATTAGCCAGCAGATCCGAGATCATCGCCGCAGCCGGTGTCTCTATCATTACACCGAAGCGACAGTCTCCGAATTCCCTGCCCTCTCGCTCAAGGTCTGCTCTGACTTCATTCATTATCGAGCGGACCTGCCATATCTCTTCTATTGATATGATCATCGGAAGAAGGATCGATACCCGTCCGTGCACAGCCGCTCTGTAGATCGCTCTTAACTGTGTTCTGAACACATCCTTGTGACCGAGACAGTACCTGACGGCTCTCATTCCCATGGCCGGATTGTCCTCATGCTTCATCTGCATGTAGGCTTCCTGCTTGTCTGCGCCTATGTCGATCGTGCGGATGACGAGTTCTCTGCCCTCCAGCGCTCTGACGCATTCGACATAAGTGTCATATTGCTCTTCTTCTGTCGGATAATCATCCCTGTCAAGATAGAACAGTTCGGTACGGAAAAGGCCTATCCCCTCACATCCGAACTCTATCGCCTTCTTTACATCTTCAACACTGCCGACATTGGCAAGCAGACCTATGTGCTTGCCGTTTGCCGTGACACTGGGCTGCATGCGCAGTTCATTCAGTGCCTCAGCTCTCTTTTCAATCTCGGCCTTCCTGTCTCTGTAATGCTTAAGTACTTCCTCGGAAGGATCTATGATCAGTTCGCCCGAATAACCGTCGAGTATCGCAAGTTTGCCTTCACAGTCCTTGGGATAATCAAGTGCTACTGCTGCCGGGATGTTCATGGAACGTGCGATGATGGCTGTATGCGACAGACCCGATCCGCGTCTTGTCACAAAGCCGAGTATCCTGTCGCGGTCAAGCTGCATAGTATCGCTTGGAGTCAAATCTTCGGCCAGAAGTATCACATCACTTTCGTATTCATCGGGCAGCCTCTTATTCTCCGCCAGATTATCGAGCACTCTGTCACTGATATCCTGTATATCCTCGGCCCTCGCCTTCATGTACTCATCATCCATGCCCTTAAACAGCGAGTATATCTTGTCCCTGGCGCTTATGACCGCAAGCTCCGCCGGCATATGTTTGTTCGTTATACGCCGTTCTACGGTCCCGATAAAGGCAGGATCATCAAGCATGACCATATACGAACCCAAAAGCGCGACATTGGTCTCGTTCTCTTCCATTGATGCCTTGAGGCGCAGATTCTCAAGATCACGTCTGGTATTGCTTCTTGCGAGAGCAAATCTGCTTATCTCTGCAACACTCCCTCTGTATTCAAGATCCTGCATGTGCTGCCTTCTCTTACGATATATGGTTAGTATCCCGATGGCTATGCCTTCGGATACAGCCTTACCCTGCATCTTATCCCTCCAAATACGATCTGTATAAACTCCTGCCCCGACTACGATCTCAGGTCATAAGGCGGATCAAACATGAAATCTTCTCTGTAATTCTCTCTTGGCCCTGTCTCCGCCGAGTATCACCGTCCCCGCGAGTAACAGTCCCGATACCGCAGTCGCGATATAGACTATATTGGGATAGGTGATGATCCCCACAAGATACATCGCGATGAGTGCCAGTGACAGCACCACCATGAATATCTCCATGGGTATATAACTCTGCCAGTTTCGGAAATTAACGAATATCAGTATAAAAACGACCAGACTAAGTAACAATATGGCCGAAGGAAGTATCACATTAAGCGACCACCTTTTGTATCCCGTGAGCGCATCTATGCCGATGAGTATCCCCACGGCAAGGAAAGTGAGCACCAGAGTCTTGGATATGTATCCGACCTTACCGGTGATCGTAAGACGCAGCAATACATTGGTATATACGAGTATGAGCCCTATGATGACCGTCCACGCCACGAAGGGTCTGCCTATGAAATTGGCCAGTATAAGTGCTCCCATCGCCATAACGGACGCAAACAATACAAGCCTCTCCACAAACTTAAACTTACGCACTATACGTGCAGCATTCGGATACATCGAAGGAGTATCCGTTCTCTGCTCATCTCCCTTAAGGACACTGTGGCAGAGAGGACATTCCATTGTATTATCTAAGATCTCGATATCACATTTGCTGCATCTGCTCATTGATTTACGAACACTCCGTTAGTCTCTATACGTACGTCCACACCGTCTGACTTAAGCTGTTTGAAGAACACGCGCTCAACAGACGTATCGGCATAGACCGTACTGAAAGTAAATACATAATCATCTCTGAAGGCACATATCGTACCTTTGAGATACTGGCCTTTGGACATGGCTATATTGGCGTGGAACCTTTCGATATAAGGCTCATACCTTTCATCGATCCGGATCTTGCCTATATTGGTAACTGTCGTGGTATTGGCAAGAGCCGACTGATTGTATACTATCCTCATTGCAACTATCTTGATAGGAAGAGGGAAAAGTCTGAGTGCAAGATTCTGCTGATTACCCACTCCGTACGAGAAAAGATCCTCAAGGTGTTCTTTGTTGATCTGACTCTTTAAGCTTGAGTCTATTATCCTTAATACCTCTTCAAAGCTGTATTCTTTATCATCCGGATGAAATTCCGCAGAAACCATCATGAAGAAGTTCTTGGTTGTGTTGGAATCATAGTAAGGTCTTAAATTGACCGGAACGGCGATCCTTATCGGCTTATCCGATGCTCCCTTCTTAAGGCACGAAACATATACGCTGTATGCAAAATCGGCAACGAGATATGTGTTGACGGATACATCGTATTTTTTGCACACTTCCTTCATCTGAGCGATCGGAAGATATCCGTGCATAAGTCCGAATTCTCCCTCGGGCAGTTTCTCCGCTTTGATCAGATATGCCTTCTTACGCTCAAATCCTCTGGGCTTGAACGCTTTGTAATTCCTGACGAAACTGTCATCTAAGTTAAGAGATGTGTCATCATCAAAAGCATCTCCTTCCCCTGCGAGTTCTTCATGGGAAAGGCGGAGGTACTGATATGTGAGTTCTCTTAAGAAATTGATGCCTCCCATACCGTCTGTGAGCACATGGAAAACCTCAAGATTGATCCGTTTGTCATAATAAGTCACACGAAAAAGATAGCTGTGATTTCTGTTAGCCCTTATAAATCTGCACGGGAACGTATTCTCGGCTGTGACCCGGGGAGCGGGTTTGCCGTTTTCTTCGAAATAAAACCAGAAAAAACCCTTTCTGAGCCTTACATTGAATCCGTCCATCTTGGGAAGGATGATATCCAATGCCTTCTGCAGCCTCTCCGGATCTATCTTTTCAAACAAAGTCACACTGATGCGATATACATTGGTCGCATTTTCTCCGGCTATGGCAGGGAAGAGATTGGCCGTATTATCCAGTCTGTCCCATCTGATCACCCTGTCCGATGAATATGGCTTAAGACGGGATGAATTACGCCCTGTAACTGTCGCAACCTCCCGATCTTTATTCTCTGTTTTATTACCATTAACGGGATCGTTTTTCTTTTTACGTGCCATAATAGAGATTTTACCATATTTCCGGCAAGTAGGGTAGACAAAAAAGCGCATTATTAAAGGGCTGTCGTCCATATGACAACAGCCCTTGCTCATTAAGTAACATTCACCCGACCATACCGGGTCGGAACGAGGACATCAGCCCTCTATCATAATCGTCTTCTTCTCAGGTATCTTGGCCGCAGCCTTAGGTACACTAAGGTTGAGCACGCCGTGCTTGAATGCAGCCTTGATATCATCCTCATCGAGGTTGTCACCTACGTAGAAGCTCCTCTGCATAGAACCTGAATACCTCTCCTGTCTTATCAGTTTACCCTTCTTGTCATTCTCATCCTGGCTCATATCCTTGGTGGCAGTGACTGTCAGATAACCGTTATTCAGTTCAAGGCCTATATCTTCTTTCTTGAATCCCGGAAGATCGATATCGATCTCATAATGATCATCATGCTCATGAACATCCGTCTTCATAAGGCGGTCAGCATGTCTTCCGTAGAGCTTCTTCTCTGTACGATCCATATCCGTGAATTCCGGGAATGTAGGAAAACCAAACCAGTCATCAAAAAGATTCTCTCCAAAAATACTAGGTGCTAACATAATCCTTACCTCCTTACTCTATATCATTCTCATTAAAGCTTATTGACCCGGGTACGGAAGCTGCTTCCTGTATCCGGCAACTCCTTTTCCCTTTGTTCGATTATGTTATACCACCATTGTTAGCACTCGTCAAGGGCGAGTGCTAACAACTTTTCATAAACTTTATTAACAAATCATAAACCCGCTAAACATGCCGTGTTACGGTGAATCTCTCAAGCTTTACGGGCTCGTTGTCTCCTATCCCGCCCTTGCGTCTGGCTATCGATATCTGCTCTTCTATAGTATCTACGCCGTCTATATCCGGAAGTAACAGTCCCCTCTTATAACCGTTTGTGACTATCACACCGTATTTCCTGGGATCCAGCTTATCCTCGGCATCTATGGGTTCGGGTTCGCTTAGGACATCTACGTTGATCTCAAGCCAGGGAAGTTCGCTCTCTTCTATCGGATCGAATCGCGGATCCCTGGTGGATGCGCTCACAGCGTTCTGAAGTATCTCTTCAGCAAGGTTACCCGTAGTAGGAAGTATCGTTCCTATACAGCCCCTTAACCTCCCATGCTCGTGTATTGATACGAATGCACCCGCTCTTGTCTGTCTCATCTCGGGCAATACGATATCTTCGCAGTCCTTAAGCATCAGTTCACTGCCCGTTCGGATGTAATGCTCAAGTGACCTGCGGGCAAGCTGTACATAGGCATCGGATCTTGACTGTGTATCATCCAGTGCAGATCTCTTCCTGTTTAAGTACGAGTCCAGGAAATGTCTGTCTGAATCCGTACCTGTCACTTCATATGAGCATATGCCATATCCTACACCGGTCACATCTTCATGCGAAAAGCAGGTCGTCTTGAGCGCTTTTCCGTCAAGTGCTCCCGCCATCATCACAAAGGACCTGTGGCCGCATTCAGCAGCTTTGTCGCAGAAGCTCTCATCAAAATCAAAGAGTTCTTCAAATGCCGCTCTGCCGCATACATCCATTATCCTCTTGTCATACTCGGGACCTTCAGGTGCGTATCCGTAAGGCCCGTAGGTCTGAAGCTTATGCGAGAGATCTCCGCTGCCCACATATATGACACGTCTGTCAAGTTCCTCGGTAGCCTGTGCTATCTTCATTCCCAGCCTGTAATGCTCATTAAGAGGAAGACCTGACAATCCGATGCGCACCAGCTTATAGTTTGTGTAATATTTATTGATAAAATATAACGGAACCATCACTCCGTGATCAAGTTCGGCATCCTTTTCGCCCAATGTTCCTGCAGCGATGTCTTCTCTGTCCGCAAGATACTCTATACGGCTTACAAGTTCCGTATCATAATCCACATCAAATTTCACTCCAGGTGCCCGGAAGCGTGCAAAAGAACCCCTCGCTCTTCGACCCGGTGATATATGAAAATAATCACTGTACATGACAGTGTGCGGGCTGGATATGACGATCGTGTCAGGCTTGTACTGCGCGATCTGTCTTGCTACCTTATCATATGAGTCCACAGTCAGGCTCACTCTCTTCTCATCTCCCTGTCCGACGTCAGGTACGATCATCGGCGGGTGCGGTACCATATAAGCTGCTATGACTGACATGGCATTCCTCCATTCCGGGCGGTCTATTCGCCCTAACAGTTACCTGTATATACGTATCTTAAATATTCCCTTGCAACATCCGCGAGGTGATATATGTGTGCGACATCCGTAGCCGGTCTGTCCGTCATATTGAATTGCGGAAAGAATCTGGAAATATGAAGAGGGATATCCTCTCCGATGATATGACCTGCACTGTCCTTAAGATTCCTGATATATGAAGCTATAGAGCGCATCTCTTCTTCGCTGTCGTTTTCTTTCGGAACGATGAGCGTCGTAAGCTCGACATGGCAGAGCCTGACTGCACCTTCTATAAATGCCCTTACCATATCAAGGTCACCCTTTAGAACATCCCTGTAATATCTTTCGGTAAAGCCCTTAAGATCTATGTTCATAGCATCGATGTAAGGCCCCAGTTCTTCAAGGACCGACAGATCCGCCATACCGTTAGTCACGAGCACGTTTACCATACCGGCCTTATGTATGAGCGCCGCAGTATCACGGACAAATTCATATCCTATGAGTGGTTCGTTATAAGTAAAAGCAACTCCGATATTACCCTTATCCCGGGTTCTTATCGCTATGTCAGCCAGCTCTTCAGGCGATAACCTGTCCGCTTCCACGGCATATTCATATGCCCTGTCGGACCATGATATGTCACTGTTCTGACAGAAAGGGCACCTTAGGTTGCAACCGTAACTGCCCACCGAGAGTATCATGCTTCCGGGGTGAAATCGGTTTAGCGGTTTCTTCTCTATGGGATCAAGCGCAAGGGAAGTGATACATCCGTAATTAGCCGCAGATATCCTGCCGCCTGCATTTATCCTGGCTCCGCAGAACCCCGCAGAACCCTCCGGTATCATGCAATGCCTGTAACATACTCTGCATTCAGCCATGCCAACCTTTGTCATAACGCTGTCACCGGTATTCTCCGGCCCTCAATATCACATGCTCTTAACCAGTTCTTCAGCTTCTTTTTCGGGAAGAGGACGGCCCCAGAAGAATCCCTGTACATAGTCACAGTCTATGCTGCGAAGAGTATCAAGCTGCTCCTGTACTTCCGCACCCTCGGCTATGACCTTGAAATCCAGGACATGGGCAAGAGAGATTATAGCCTCCACGTACTTCTTGGAGGAATCGTTCTCGTTCATCCTGTCGATAAATGATTTGTCTATCTTGAGGATATCCGACGGGAAACTGTTGAGATAACTCAAAGATGAATAGCCTGTTCCGAAGTCGTCTATCGCTATGCTTATTCCCATGTTCTTAAGTTCGTTCAGGCCTTCTATGGCCTTCTCGGGAGACTCAAGAAGTATTGACTCCGTGATCTCTATCTCAAGGTGATCGGCCGGAATGCCGCTCTCCTTAAGAAGCCTCTTGATCTCATCGATGAAATTGGTCTTCATCAGGTGCTTAACCGAGACATTGATGCTTAATACGATGTCGGCACCTGTCTCTTTAATGAGTCTGCCGAAGAACATTGCCGACTTGCTGTATACCATCAGATCGATCTCATCGATAAGGCCCAGTCTCTCTGCAGCAGGAATGAACTCAACGGGGCTGATCACATTTCCTTCCGAATCCTTCATTCGAGCAAGGGCCTCAAATCCGCGGAGTTTGTGAGTCATATCATACTGCGGCTGGAGATTGAAGAATATCAGATCATTCTGAAGCGCATCACGGATCTTATTGTCTATGATAAGCTTGTTGCCGTCTTTTAAAAGTTCTGAAGAGAAGCGCAGGATACGCTCACCGCTGCCAAGACGCTTGACCTCCTTCATGGCTGCAACGGCATGAGAGAATACCGCATCACCGTCAGCAGCATCAATCGGATAAATGGCATAACCGAAGCTGGCCTTTAAGTAGAACTCATATCCGTCTATATTGATCTTCCTGTCCAAAGCATCCTTGTACTGCTCTATAGTCTTGATGATATCGTCATAAGAACCGAAGTCGCGAATGATGAGCGTGAACTCATCGCCGTTGATGCGTGTGATAAAGTCGAGGGTTCTGGACAGACCTCTGTCCGCGATCCCTTTCCATATCGTAGCGATCTCTATGAGAACCCTGTTACCCATATCGAAGCCTACCGTATCATTTATACTCTTGAATCCGTCTATATCAATCGATACGACTGCAAAAGACTCCTTGCGCTTAACAAGTGCATCGATAAGCTCACTGTTGGCAAAGCCGTTGGGTAAGCCGGTAAGGATATCAGCAGTGGCCTGTTCCCTTATCCTTTTTAAATAACGCTCCTGTTTTCTGTTCTTCTTGAAAATCACATAGACGACAACTGCAGTGACTATATTGGCGACCAATCCCGGAAGACTCGAATAATTGCCTCTTACGAATATCCCCGAAAGTAGCATTGCGATCTGAATGAGTATCGCGGTGATCGAAGTGATGAAACCGATCGTTCCGCAGAAATTGGCCATAAGTATAATGCAGAGATTGGCAACGGAAGAATAAACTCCCGTAAAGACATAAACTGCAACCGTATCTTCTCCGATCATGACGGACTTGTCGGAACCGGCAGTGGTGCTGACGATATAAGATGCAAACAAATAAAAGATGAGCAGCAGAATATACACTATGACGGAGGCTTCTCTTCTCTGTGCCAGACTGTCTATAGTCTTCTCAAGTATATTCTCTGCTCTGTATGAATACTTGCTTTTTCCCATCAAATAACCCCTTTGACCGGTCTGTTTAAGCGCATCCCGATCATGACCGCATAGTCGTAATATTAATTATACCATAATTTCGGGATAACGATAGCATAATAAAGCAAAAAGTTGTATGCGAAAAATGTATTTATACAGATACAAAAAGGGACGGATGATTCCGGCCCTTTCAAGCTGTTACATAAGTGATGCCACACACTTGTCTACATCGGACATCTTGGCTGTAGGCTCAAATCTTGCCACTACATTACCGCTTCTGTCTACGACGAACTTGGTAAAGTTCCATTTGATCTCGGGATTATTCTTATAATCCTTGTCGATCTTGGCAAGCATCGTATTCATCGCAAGAGCCTTGGGGCCTTTGCCGAATCCCTCGAAGCCCTTCTGCTCCTTAAGATATTTAAATAACGGAATAGCTGTATCACCGTTGACGTCGGACTTCTTCATCTGCGGGAACTGTGTATTGTACTTAAGTGCACAGAACTCATGGATCTCCTCGTCTGTACCGGGAGTCTGTCCGGCGAACTGATTGCACGGAACATCGATGACTTCAAACCCTCTGTCATGATACTTCTCATACATATCCTCAATATCCTTGTAATGAGGGGTGAATCCGCATCCTGTTGCCGTATTGACCACAAGGACTACCTTGCCCTCATAATCCTTCATGGAAATCTCTTCACCATTAGCTGCTGTTACGCTTTGATCATAAAAACCCATATGACTGCCTCCTTTGAAAAAAGTTATTCGGTTACTCGTGGAATGACTGTTATCTGTTTATGCGGAAAGCTCTCTGTTGCCTTCCTTTGTCTGTATTATATTGTGCGCAATATAATTTGTCAACACATTTTTCCGAAAAATTTTTATCCTCCGTCAGGGAGCATGTCTTTTTTATCTACAACGGACTTGCCGAGCCATTTCTTCTTATACCAGTAGTACATGACTATGAGGCCTCTGATACACTCATCCGTCGCAGTGCCTGCGAAAATGCCGGCCACGCCCGCTCCGAACAATACACCGACCGTATATCCTGTAGTCAGACCAAGACCCCAGTTGCACAATACGCCCATGATCAGCGGGAAAATATAAGCGCCTGCTGCCTTGAGGCTGCTGACAAAGGTCATATTCAGGCATCTTCCTGCCTCAACGAAAATATCCACTATCATTATCATCTGACCGAGTGCGATGATATTCTCATTGGATGTAAATATGTGAAGAGTGTATCTGCAGAATATGGCATTTGCGGAAGCAAGAGCGAGAGTTATCGGCATCGAAGTCCCAAGAGTCTTAAATACCCTCTTATAGGCTTCATCCGACTTGCCGGCACCGACCAGATGGCCTGTTATTATCTGAGTCGACATCGCTGCTGCATTGGAAAAGATCATCGCGAAAGAGATAAGCGAATTACAGTAGGCCCTCGCATTAACTGCATCATTACCCATTGCATTTACAAATGACAGAAGTGTCGTCTGATAGAGATTATAAGTGAGATTCTCACCTGCAGTCGGAAGACCTATCCTGATCATCTTGGCCAAGAGCTCGCCCGGGAAAGGATTAAGGTAATGCAGGGAAAAACGTCCCGTCCCTGTCGCATAGAAGAATATTATAAGCGCCATCACTGCCAGTAACCTTGCACCAACAGTAGAGATCGCAACACCGGCAACTCCCATATTAAGAAACTTAAGCGGTCCGTACAGGAACAGATAGTTGCCGGCGATGTTGATGATATTGATCGCTAAAGTGACCCACATTCCGATCTTGGTATATCCGTTACACCGCAATATCTGCAGCATCACATTGGACACAGCCATAAGGAATCCGCCTCCGCCCACGATATAGATATATATCATAGAGTAAGGGCGCATCTGCGGCGATACATGAAGGAAGTCCATTATAAGAGGATTGGCCGCGCAAAAAGCCCCGCTCAGTGCTATGCCTATACAGAGATTGACCACAAAAGCAAGGGTGTAGATCATATTCATCTTGTCATAGAGTTTCGCACCGAGATACTGTGCGACGACAACGCTCGTAGCCGTAGCTATGACGTTGAAGAGAATGTTCATCATGAACATTATGATATTGGCGTTGCCGACCGCTCCTACGGCATACCCATCATAGTGGCTCAACATCAGCGTATCCACATTGTTGAGCATCGTATTAAGGAAGAGCTCAAGGAACATCGGGCCGGCCAACAGAAGCAGCGGAGTATTCTCATCTATAACGATCGTCTTCTTTGTATTCATCTTATGTTTCGATACCTAATGACTGATTCTTCAGTGACTAACCCATCAGACAACAGTATATATGATAGTCACTTAGAAGACGATCTTCTTCTTATTATTTGACACGGGACATATCAAATCTTGACAGAAGGTATTTATCCGATCACAGCCATTTTTTCTTCTTGAAGAACAAGAGTGATCCTAAGGCGATCAATACGCAGACAGCGATTACAACGGGATAGCCCCATCTCCACTCGAGTTCCGGCATGTAACGGAAGTTCATTCCGTACCAGCCGACGATCAGGGTAAGCGGCATGAATATCGTAGTAACGACCGTGAGGACAGTCATGATCCGGTTCTGCTTGATGTCTGTGTGTGCCTTGTAAAGATCTCGCAGCTGCATCGTATAGTCACGAAGCGATGTCGATGTGTCGTGCAGTCTGGCCATGCGGTTTAGGAATGATCTGAAATATCTGAGGTTTTCCTGCTTGAAGAAATTATTCTCATTCTCCTCGAATTCCTGACCGAGATCCATCAACTGCTCATAGTGGATGCGCAGATCACGGATGTCATTTCTTATATCATTGATGCGGCTTGATGGAAACTTCTCATCCCCTTCCATTATCATCTTTTCGATGGAATCCAGTTCGCGCTCGTATTTCTCCATGATCCGCAGATCATCCATCACGATCTGGTCTAAGAGGTCGTAGATAAAACGCTCGAGGCTCGGCAGTTTCCACTTCTTGGTATTCTGAATGTTGCGAATGAGTTCAAGGGCCTTGCCGCTGTCATCTATAAAAACGATCCCTTTCTCATCAAGCGCAAATGCAAACTTAAAATCCTCCTTGGAGAAGTCCTTCCTGTTCGGGATGGAGAACGAACCCGTGAGCGAATCGTAGTTGACCTCAGCCTTGGTCGTATAGATCTCCGAAATGTTCAGATCCATATCTATCCCCATCTCAAAACTGTCACGACTCTTATTCCATTCGTCAAAAGAAAGAACTGCAACATACTGCCTCTCAGTATCTCGAATATCCTGTGCAGATACTTCCTTAAGTGTCTCCGCTATCACATAAAACACAGCTGACTCTGCCATGCGATCCTCCTGTATATCCACCTGCCCGCCGGTTCGGTTTATGTAAGCCGATCTATCCGACGTCCGGCACGATCTTACTGCCGGAGTACTCTATCAGTATCGAAAGCCCCCACTCGCCTTCGATCCCGTTATAAGCCTTATTATCCACGATGACCGTTATCACTGTCTGCATACGTATTTCCCTTCAAACTCATCTGCAGACATATTAAGCCAGTCAGCATATTCTTCCCTGGTCATTCTCATGGCATTCCTTAACGGTTCCCTGTCGCCCGTAAGATCCCTCCATGAAGCCGCAAAATCGGCCAGGTCCTCATAACTCGCTCTTCCTTCTTTGAAGTCCTGCATGATATTCATATTCTTCACCTCACCCTTCTATTTCATCAGATATTATCATTATATCACAGCCTATAGAAAAAGGATGCATCCTTAGATGCATCCTCAACCTTAACGTATCAATATCATACTGTTACACGACATATATCATATCCTTCATCTTATGCCGGACGCATAAGTGCTTCCCACGCAAAAACAGTCTTCCCGTCCGATTGAAATATCGGTTGGAATACGTAATTGATCGATAATTCTCCTAAAGCTTTAAGAATGTTATCGTCTAAAGATATCTGAGTGCTGCCTCACTCTCCTATGATTACCTTACCGCGAGCGTCTTTGTCATCCATTATTATCTCGCCCACGCCCTTTACGG
>CAMNDJ010000011.1 GCA_946535225.1 uncultured Lachnospiraceae bacterium | reverse complement strand
ATGAGTACAATATTATCCATATCCAGGGTGTTATGGGTTCAGCAGCTCAGAAGGGCCGTTCAGGCGCTCTTGACGCTAAGGTAGCAGCAGAAGCTAACTGGAACATCGTTAAGCAGCAGACAGCTGAGTGGAACGCAGAGAATGCACAGCAGATCGTTCAGTCTGTTATCGATGCAGGCACACCTTTCAACGTAATCTACGCTGAGAACGACGATATGGCTAAGGGTGCAGTAGCAGCTCTTGACGCAGCAAATATCTCACACGGTGTTGGCAAGGACGTCATCGTTATGGGCTTCGACTGCAACAAGTGGGCACTTGAAGAGCTCCTTGCTCAGAACTGGAACTACGACGGACAGTGCAATCCTTTCCAGTCATCTTACATCGACACAGTTATCAAGACTCTTCAGTCTGGTGGCACAATAGCTGAGAAGACTATCATCATGGATGAGAAGGGCTTCGACGCTTCAACGATCACACAGGCAGATGTAGACCAGTATGGTATCTAATCTGTAGTGCAGATTGTGAATAATATGTAAATACAAGCGGCATAGGTGTCGGTAAAGTGAATACTATCTGATGCTTATGCCGCTTTCTATGAAGGTATTGGAGGAAGACATACAATGGATAATAACGCACTGCTTAATATGCGCGGAATATATAAGAGCTTCCCCGGCGTCAAGGCCTTGCAGGATGTGGCATTTACCCTCAGAAAGGGTGAGATCCATGCTCTCATGGGAGAGAACGGTGCGGGAAAATCCACACTGATCAAGGTGCTGACAGGTGTATACACCAAAGATGAAGGTGATATCACCTTAGACGGTAAGGAAGTATCCATTCATTCTCCTGAGGATGCACAGCATGCAGGAATAAGTACTGTGTACCAGGAGATCACACTGTGTCCGAATCTGTCTGTTGCAGAGAATATGTATATCGGACGTTCGGATAATATCATACAGAACTGGAAGGCTATGAATGAGGGAGCGGACAAGATGCTCAAGTCTCTTGACATCCCGGCCAAGCCTGCACAGCAGCTCGGTTCATGTTCGATAGCCGTACAGCAGATGGTGGCTATAGCAAGAGCCGTAGATATGGATTGTAAAGTCCTTATTTTGGATGAGCCCACATCTTCACTTGATGACAATGAAGTTCAGAAACTCTTCAAGCTCATGAGAGACTTAAAGAGCAGGGGCGTGGGAATAATATTCGTCACACATTTCCTTGATCAGGTATATGAGGTTTGTGACAGGATCACGGTATTACGAGACGGAAAACTCGTCGGAGAATTTGAGATCAAAGATCTTCCCAGAGTACAGCTCGTATCCAAGATGTTAGGTAAGGAGCTTGATGATCTTTCGGATATCAAGTCAGAATCCGGAGCAGCAGCCGTTGATATGAGCAGCGTACCTGTACTTGAAGCAGAAGGCCTGTCAAGTACGGAAGGCATAAAGCCTTTTGACTTCAATATAAGAAAAGGTGAAGTCAACGGTTTCACCGGCCTTCTCGGATCCGGCAGAAGTGAGTGCGTTAGAGCCATATTCGGAGCAGACAGAGTCGTATCCGGTACGGTCAAGAAGAACGGCAAGACGGTCAAGATAAGCAAACCCATAGACGCCATGAAGAACGGTATAGGCTATCTTCCCGAAGATCGTAAGATCGACGGTATAATAGGCGATCTGTCCGTAAGAGAGAATATAATCCTGGCACTTCAGGTAATGAAAGGGTTCTTCAAGCCCTTCACCAAGGCTGAGGCCAATGCATTCGCAGATGAGTATATCAAGGCACTTTCGATCAAGACTGCATCAGCCGATACACCTATCAAGTCTTTGTCAGGCGGTAATCAGCAGAAGTGCATACTTGCGAGATGGCTTCTGACACATCCCGATTACCTCATCCTTGACGAGCCTACAAGAGGAATTGATGTAGGTACCAAGGTTGATATACAGAAGCTTGTTCTTAAGCTGGCAAGCGAAGGAATGAGTATCACGTTCATTTCATCAGAGACTGATGAGATGCTTCGTACATGCTCGAGACTCATCGTCATGAGAGACAGACGAGTGGTAGGAGAGCTTAAGGGTGACGATCTGACCCAGAACAAGATCATGAGCACTATTGCAGGAGGTGAAGGACAATGATAAATAAGATTGTTAAGAATCAGATCTTTATACCTATTGCTGCAATGCTTTTCCTTTTGCTGTTCAATCTCGTAACTGATCCGACATTCTTCAAGATCGCGATGGGACAGAACAGTGCGGGCAATCCCGTATTGTCAGGTCCGCTCATCACCATTCTTAATAACGGTTCGGAACTTGCGATATTAGCCATAGGTATGACTCTTGTTACGGCAGCTTCAGGCGGACAGGATATTTCCGTAGGTGCTGCGATCGCCATAGCGGGCAGTACGATCCTGAGAGTCCTTTGCGGAACCAATACCAGACCCGATACCTTAAGGACACCCATATTTGTTGCATTTATCATAGGATGTCTTGTTGCGATGGCTTTCGGCGCGTTCAACGGCGTTCTGGTATCCATATTTAAGATACAGCCGATGGTAGCTACACTTATCCTTTATACGGCAGGTCGTTCGATAGCGGCATGGATCAACAATAATGAACTTCCCATAATAAGTGATCCCAGATTCGGATACTACGGCGGTTTCATCCCGGGCATTCCGATCCCGACTCCGTTCTTCATAGCGGCGTTGTGCGTGGTGATCATAGCATTGGTGCTTAAGTTCACCAATCTCGGCTTATATACCCAGGCTGTTGGTATCAATGAGAGCTCTTCAAGACTCAACGGTATCAATCCGGTATTCATCAAGTGGCTCACATTTGTGATCTTAGGAGCATGCGTGGCAGTGGCTGCACTTATCAAGGTAAGCCGCTTATCATCCATCAACTATTCGGTAATTGCCAAGGATATAGAGATGGATGCGATCTTAGCGGTAGCTCTTGGCGGTAATGCCCTTGGCGGCGGTAAGTTCAATATGGCAGCTTCCATAATCGGCGCGTTCGTTATCCAGACACTTACGACCACCCTGTTCATGCACAATGTTCCTTCGGATGCACTTCCTGCATATAAGGCTATCGTCGTTATAGCGCTTGTTGTATTCAGTGCACCGGTATTCAGGGATGCCGTATCAAAGTTCATGAAGAACTTAAAGAACGGCAAGAAGAAGGAGGTGGCAAATGTCTAAGTTATCTAACAAATTCAAGGATATGACGGACACTAACCTCTTGCTTACGATCACGATCGTAGTATTCTTCCTTATGTACATAGGAGCTATAGTGTTCCAGGGCAAGGGCTTCTTAAAGCCTCAGACCTTCTTTAATATACTTAATGCCAATGCGGCACTCATAATACTGTCATGTGGCATGAGTACGGTAATGATCGCCGGCGGTATCGATATTTCCGTAGGTGGAATGACGGCACTTGTTACAATGTGCTGTGCGGTTTATCTTGATCCCACAAGGGGCGGAGCTGTAGCGAACATGGATCCCAACAGCGGAAGCGTTGCGGTTTCAATGCTCATAGCAGTTCTCATCGGTTTGGCTTACGGACTTGTACAGGGATTTTTGGTTGCCTATCTTGATATCCAGCCCTTCATAGTGTCATTGGCAGGTATGTTCTTTGCCAGAGGTATGACAACGATAGTCAATACCAATCCTTTCAACGTGGCCAACGAGAAGTTCGTTGCACTTAAGGAAACAAGGATAATCGTTCCGGGAATGGGAACAGTCAATAAGCTCGGAAAATACGTGGATGCTTATGTAGAGATAGGTGTTGTGGTGGCACTCATCGTGGTCATCGTTATGTTCTGTCTGTTACGTTGGACCAAACTCGGAAGAAGCTTCTATGCCGTAGGCGGAAATAAGCAGAGTGCTTTGATGCTCGGTATCAATGTCAAGCATACCAAGTTCATGTCACACATAATCTGTTCTCTGCTCGCGGGCATAGGCGGATATGTATATTTCCTTCACGTAGGCAGCGGTGCGGTAACACACGCACAGGGCGCAGAGATGAACGCCATCGCTTCTTCGATCATCGGTGGAACGATGCTTACAGGTGGTGTAGGTAATATCATCGGAACATTCTTCGGAGTTCTGTCACTCAGTACCATACAGAACATAGTTGCCAGCGCCGGCCTCGATCAGGCTTGGTGGACGGGTATCACGATCGCAGCAATGTTATGTATCTTCTTAGTGGTTCAGTCGGTAGTTATGGCACGTAAGAAGAGTGCGGTCAAGAAATAAGACCTATATCTGACAAAATATACAAGCGGCACAGGCACAGCCTGTGCCGTTTTTGTATACAATCGTCTGCATTGCGTACATATACAATCGTCTGCATTGTATATTTCTATTGTCTGAATTGTGCGAATTTAGTATAATGATTATGTATGAGTAAAAAGATCTTGATCATTGTGTTAACAATCAGCCTTGTAATGATGATGGCAGGCTGCAGTCTTATAGAAAGCGGGCCGGTTTCTTCGTTCGATATGGAGAGCGAATCGGAAACGGAAAGTGAAGAAGATCTGATAGTGGTCGGATTCTCACAGGTCGGTGCGGAATCGGACTGGCGCAAGGCCAATACGGAGTCAATGCTGTCTACTTTTACCAAAGAGAAAGGCTATGAACTCATATATGAGGATGCACAGCAGAAGCAGCAGAATCAGATAACGGCCATAAGAACATTCATACAGAGAGAAGTGGACTATATCGTACTGGCACCCGTTACAGAGGACGGTTGGGATACGGTGTTGTCCGAGGCCAAGGAAGCGCAGATTCCCGTGATCATTGTAGACAGAATGGTCAATGTGGAGGATCCGGAACTGTTTGAGTGCTGGGTAGGCTCGGATTTTGAACTCGAGGGCAGAAAGGTCTGCGAATGGATAAGAGCGTATCTTGAGTATAAGGAGATACCTGCAGAAGAAGTAAATATCGTCGATATTCAGGGAACGCTCGGAGCTTCTTCTCAGATCGGCAGGACAAGAGGACTTAAGGATGCGGTCAGAGCCAACGGATGGAATCTTTTAGAGGAGGCTGCCGGAGAGTACACTCAGGCCAAGGGCAGAGAGGTAACATCCAGACTCTTACGCAAGTATGATAATATCAATGTTGTATACTGCGAGAATGATAATGAAGCCTTCGGCGCGATCGAGGCGATAGAAGCATCGGGCAGGAGGGTTGGCAGCAATATCTCAAGAGGTCAGATAATGGTCGTTTCCTTTGACGGAGTGAGCGACCAGGCTATCGAATATGCAAGGAAGGGCAAGATCTCCTGCATAGGGGAGTGTAATCCGCTTCACGGACCGAGAGTTGAGAAGATCATAAGAGACCTTGAGGAGGGGAGGACTCCGGACAAATACGAATACGTGGATGAGAACGTGTTCAGCGGGGATATCTCGATAACAAGCATAAATTTGGATGAAACGGTTTATACCGTTACGATATTAGGGAAATAAGAAGCGATCGGGCAGCGCTTTAGGGGGTAAGATGCGATTTTTCGATCAGTTAAAAGCAATTGTTGATAAGGAGACAGAATTTGAGAACGAGTCAAGGAAGATGACGGTTCTCATAAGGATACTGTGTCTTGTCATGATGACGTTCTTTTCGACGGATGTCCTCGTATTTGCCGTTATAGGGAATGTGAGAGGACTTGCTTCCTGTCTGCTGATCGACATTCTGTATTTCGTAGTGTTTGCTCTGTCATACAGGATGCGCAAGATGCCGGTGGTATGGATGTTCATTCTTCTGACGGGATTCTGGGGAGCGGCGATGCTGTTTCTTTTCGGACCGGATTCGAGCTTCCAGACATTCCCGGCCTTTCTCATAATCATTTTCTTCTTTGCAAGCAACAACAAGTTAAGATATAAGGTCATCTTTACATTGATGACATTTGTGGTATATATGGGACTTGTCGACATATACGGTGTCAGGAAGCCTATAGTATATCGAGTGGCCATGACAACTCACAGATATGTCAGGGACAGTTGTATGTTGGTCGTCCTGCTGTGCATATGTATCGCTGCATATGTATTCTCCAATGAGAGTCAGAGTATGGAGAGCAAGCTTATAGAGTACAATAAGAAGCTTAAGGAGAAGGCCAACACGGATCCTCTCACCGGCCTTAATAACAGGGGCAGTGCGATGGATTATCTGGCTGAGTTCGTTAAGAAGGCGGATGATACCATATGCAGTGTATGTATATGCGACATAGATCATTTCAAGAGGGTCAATGACACCTACGGACATGATGTGGGCGATCTGGTCCTTAAGGCTGTTGCCAAGGTGCTTATGACATGCTCTGAGAACAAAGCGTTCGTTGCCAGATGGGGCGGTGAGGAATTCTTCTTGGCCTTCCCTAACATGAACGGTGACGAGGCGTTGGAAGTTCTTTATAACATACAGAGCGAACTGCGTAAGACTGTAGTCATGTCCGAAGATCAGAAGATCAAAGTCACTCTCACCTACGGCCTTACCGAATACGATAAGAACCAGGGCCTTGACCAGAATATCAAGGATGCGGACAACAAACTCTATATGGGTAAGGAAGCGGGAAGAGACCGCATCATGTATTGATCAAATCATAGAAAAGTACAACAAGTTCGTTAGAAATCATCTTTTATTATCCATGGATGTGGAATACTATTACTGTGGATCATAAAAGATGTTTCTGTATATATGGCAGACAGGATAGTAAGGAGGGTATCAAGTGGACAATAAGGCACTCATTGAACAGGGTAAGAGTTTCCTTGGTATAGAGTTCGGCTCTACCAGGATCAAGGCTGTAGTGATCGATGACAAGGGTAAGGTGCTCGCTACCGGTGGTCACGGTTGGGAGAACAGGCTCGATAACGGCGTATGGACTTATACATTGGATGATATATGGGGCGGACTTAAGGACTGCTATGCCGATCTGCTTAAGGATATACGGACCAAATATGACACAACTGTCACATCATTTGCGGGGATTGGTTTCTCTGCCATGATGCACGGTTATCTTGCATTTGATAAAAATGACGAGCTTCTGGTTCCTTTCCGTACCTGGCGTAATACAATGACGGGGCAGGCTGCAGAGGAACTGACAGCGGCGTTTGATTACAATATTCCTCAGCGTTGGAGCATATCACATCTGTATCAGGCGATCCTTAATGGAGAAGCTCATGTGCCGGATGTTGCATTCTTTACAACACTTGCAGGATATGTTCATTACAAACTCACGGGACGTAAGGTACTCGGTGTCGGTGATGCTTCGGGAATGTTCCCCATTGATACGGCTACAGGTGATTATGATAAGAAGATGGTAGACAAGTTCGGCGAACTTGTTAAAGATAAGGGCTATGGATGGACACTTACGGATATTCTTCCCCGGGTCCTTAATGCAGGTGATGATGCGGGTACGCTTACTGAGGAAGGTGCTAAGCTCTTAGATCCCAGCGGCGCGCTCAAAGCAGGCATCCCGTTATGCCCTCCTGAGGGAGATGCGGGTACAGGTATGGTAGCTACTAACAGTGTTGCCAAGCGTACGGGTAATATCTCGGCAGGTACATCGATATTTGCGATGGTGGTTTTAGAGAAGCCTCTTACCAAGGTTTATCCCGAGATAGATTTAGTTACGACACCCGACGGTGCTTTGGTAGGTATGGTACATTGCAATAACTGTACATCAGAGATCAATGCGTGGGTCAACATGTTCAAGGAATTCTATGAGCTCATGGGACAGACTCCCGATATGAACGAGCTCTTTACCAAGTTGTATTCGGTAGCACTTAAGGGTGATGCGGACTGCGGCGGACTGCTCTCATACAATTATGTATCCGGTGAGCCTGTGACAGGTTTCGAAGACGGTGCTCCTTTGTTTGTGCGCAAGGCTGATGATAAATTCAGTCTTCCCAATGTTATGAGAATGCATCTGTATTCTGCTTTTGCCGCTCTTAAGATCGGTCTCGACATCCTTTTTAAGCAGGAGCATGTTGAAGTAGATGAGATGCTGGGTCATGGCGGATATTTTAAGACCGAGAAGGTCGGACAGAGTTTCGCGGCAGCAGCTATTCATGCACCGGTATCCGTTATGGAGACGGCAGGCGAAGGCGGAGCTTGGGGAATGGCGATACTTGCAGCTTATATGGCAGGTAAGAACGGTCGCAGTCTTGGAGATTATCTTAACAGTGAGATATTTGCAGACTGCAAGGGCGCTAAGCTTGCACCCACGGATGCAGACATTGAAGGCTTTGAGAACTTTATGACCAAATACAGGAAGGGACTTGCGATCGAGAAGGCAGCTGTCGAGGCACTTTGATCAGAGGATCTTCATATGATCGATACGGTCATAAGAATATAAGAGATAACAGTGAGGTAGATATGTTAGAAGAACTTAAGAAACAGGTATACGAGGCGAATATGCTCCTTCCCGCTTACAAGCTCATAACTTTTACATGGGGCAATGTCAGCGGTATCGACAGAGAAAAGGAACTGTTCGTGATAAAACCTAGCGGTGTCGAGTATGAACTTCTTAAACCCGAAGATATGGTAGTCCTTGATCTTGACGGCAAGGTAGTGGAAGGCGATTACAGGCCTTCATCTGATACGGCGACCCATTTGGAGATCTATAAGGCTTTCCCCGAGGTAGGCGGCGTGGTCCACACCCATTCTTCTTATGCTACATCATGGGCACAGTCAGGCAGGAGTATCCCGTGTTACGGTACGACACATGCCGATTATTTCTACGGTGATATCCCGTGCTTAAGATGCCTTAACGCCGATGAGATAGAAGAGGCCTATGAGGAAAACACGGGACATCTTATCGTGAATGAATTCGGAGCACGTAATATCGATCCCATGGCGATGCCCGCTGTCCTGTGCAAGAATCACGGAGTGTTCACATGGGGCAAGGATGCCGTTGATGCGGTTCATGCTTCGGTAGTCGTGGAAGAAGTTGCCAAGATGGCATTCAGGACAGAACTCATCAATAAGGACGTTAAGCCTGCACCTCAGGAATTACAGGATAAGCATTATTATCGCAAGCACGGAGCGAATGCTTATTATGGACAATCTAAGTAAAATATGTTAGAATGTGCCCGTGCACGACATATCTATACATGGAGGACAAAATGGATAATTTAGAGCTTAAGAAAAAAGCCAATGCTGTACGCAAAGGCATAGTGACAGCAGTTCACGGAGCCAAGGCCGGTCATCCGGGCGGATCTCTGTCAGCTGCAGATATGTTTACATTTCTTTACTTCGAAGAGATGAATATCGATCCTAAAGACCCTAAGAAGCCAGACAGGGACAGATTCGTATTATCCAAGGGACATACGGCTCCGGGTCTTTATTCGGCCCTTGCCAACAGAGGTTATTTCCCGGTTGAAGATCTTCCTACTCTGAGACATCTCGGTTCATATCTTCAGGGGCATCCCTGTATGCAGGAGACACCCGGCGTGGATATGAGCTCAGGCTCTCTCGGTCAGGGTATATCAGCTGCAGTCGGAATGGCACTTGCAGCCAAGCTTGATAATAAGGATTACAGAGTATATACCCTCCTTGGTGACGGTGAGATCCAGGAAGGCCAGGTATGGGAGGCATCAATGTTTGCCGGTGCCAGAGGCCTTGACAATCTCGTGGTGATCGTAGACAATAACGGACTTCAGATAGACGGTAAGATAGAGGACGTATGCAGCCCCTATCCCATTGATAAGAAGTTCGAAGCTTTTAATTTCCATGTGATCAATATAGACGGCCATGACTTCGATGCCATCAGAGCAGCATTTGCTGAGGCTAAGTCTACCAAGGGTATGCCGACAGCCATCATCATGAAGACTGTCAAGGGTAAGGGCGTATCTTATATGGAGAACAGTGCCGGCTGGCATGGCAAGGCTCCCAATGATGAGGAGTATGCTGTTGCAATGAAGGACCTTGAAGAGATAGATAAGCAGTTAGCATAAGGATTGGAGATAGACTATTATGAGTGATATTAAGAAGATAGCGACCAGAGAGAGCTATGGTAATGCTCTCGTAGAGTGTGCCGAAGATTTCCCCGATTTGGTCGTACTTGATGCAGACCTTGCGGGAGCCACCAAGACAGGTACTTTTAAGAAGGCTTATCCCGACAGACATATAGACTGCGGTATTGCAGAGTGCAACATGACAGGTATCGCAGCAGGACTTGCTACCTGCGGCAAGATTCCGTTCATTTCATCATTTGCCATGTTCGCGGCAGGACGTAACTTTGAGCAGGTACGTAACTCGATCGGTTATCCGCACCTCAATGTGAAGATCGGTGCGACACATGCAGGTATAACGGTCGGTGAGGACGGAGCTACTCATCAGTGTAATGAGGATATAGCTCTTATGCGTACGATCCCCGGTATGACCGTGATCGTACCCAGTGATGATGTCGAAGCAAGAGCAGCGGTAAGAGCAGCCCTTGAGTACAACGGTCCCGTATATTTAAGATTCGGTCGTGCTGCAGTTCCGGTGATCAATGACAAGCCGGGGTATAAGTTTGAGATCGGTAAGGGCGTTAAGCTCACAGAGGGAACTGACGTTACGATCGTTGCGACCGGAATCTGCGTTGACAGCGCACTTAATGCAGCCGAGCTTCTCAAGGCAGACGGTATCAGTGCGGAAGTCATCAATATCCATACCATCAAGCCTATCGACAAGGACATCATCCTTGAATCGGCCAAGAAGACCGGTAAGGTAGTGACCGTAGAAGAGCATTCGGTCATCGGCGGCTTAGGAAGTGCAGTATGTGATGTATTATCAGAGAATCTTCCTACACCTGTTAAGAAGATAGGCGTTCAGGATGTATTCGGTGAGTCCGGTTCAGCAGGTGAACTTGTCAAGAAGTTCGGACTGGATGGAGAGAGTGTCTATAAGGCAGTCAAGGAATTTGTATAAGATGATATAAGATAGGAAATGCCCGTCTTTTGACGGGCATTTTTGCTTATAGAGCAAGGTGACGATGAAGAAAAGAGTCTGCACATACGTGCACAATAACCGAATATTCATTGCTGCGTTTTTGATCCCGTCATTTATAATGCTGCTTATCTTTGCGCTTAACAGGATATATCCGTTCGGAGACCGGAGTTTCCTGCACATAGATATGTACCATCAGTATTTTCCTTTTCTGACAGATATGTATCATTCCGTAAGGGGTAAGGGAGCCGGAAGCGACGGATCGGGACTGTTATACAGCTTTAATGCGGGACTGGGAACTAATTTTGTCGCTTTGTATGACTATTACCTTTCCTCTCCCCTTAACCTCCCGGCATTTCTGGTCCCCGAGAAATATCTTCTTGAATTCTTCAGTTATTTATCCATTGTCAAGATCGGTCTTTCCGGGGCCTCATTCTGCTACTATTTAAGCAGCCATTTCGAAATAGATGTAAAGAAAAGACTTCGACCGGAAGATACAGTCGAATCAGGCGCTCGTATAATGCTCCTGTCATTTTCTCTGTTTTATTCCATGAGCGGATATATGGCGGCATATAACTGGGATCTTATGTGGTTAGATGTAGTAGCCCTGGCTCCGGTCGTGATATTGGGGCTTGAAAAACTCTGCGATACTGACGGCAGGAAGTGGAGGCTTTATGTCATTTCGCTGGCACTTTCTCTGTATTGCAATTACTACCTCTGTATAATGCTATGCATATATCTTGTCCTGTATTATCTGATAGTACTTTTACCCAATCGTATAGTCATACTTAAGAAGCAGAAGGAGGCGGGGGCCTTAAAGGAGCGTCAGGCAGGCCTTGTTGCAAGAAATGTTCTGACTTTTGCAGGCGCATCGATACTGTCCGGCGGCCTTGCCGGCATAGTACTTATCCCGTCAGCCATGTCTGTTAAGATGACGGGATTTGCCGACAGCAGTTTTCCGGGTTCATATAAACAGTATTTTGGCATTTTCTCTATGCTGGGAAGACATCTTATGGATGTGGAGGTAGAGACCGGCTTAGATCACTGGCCTAATATCTATGCGTCAGTCGCCGTATTTATCCTGCTTCCGCTTTATGTGGTCTGCAGGCATGTACCTGTAAGGACAAGGATATGTAAGCTTATTCTTGCAGCGATAATGTTCTACAGCTTTTCTGCCAATATACCGGCTTATCTGTGGCATGGGTTCAACTACCCGGATTCGCTTCCGGCAAGGCAGTCGTTTCTGTATATCCTGCTGATACTGACCATGTGCTTTGAAGCAGTCATCGCCATAAAAGAGTACGGCCGGTATGTAATATTGGCCTGTGTACTTCTGGCACTGGGAGCCCTTACTTTTATCCAAAGATGTGTTCATGATGATGCCATCACCGAGAGGACTATAGCTTTATCGGCGCTTGTCATAGTGACATATGCGTTATTGATATGCATATACAGAGCGGTATCGTTATCGCACAGGGAATATGCAGCGGTCGGAAGTGCCGAAAGCTACAGGAGAGATGAGTCTAAGAAGAATTCGCGACTGATGCTTATATTGTATATCGTTTTATTTACGGTAACGGCAGAAGCGGGGATCAATATGAAACTTACGAGCGTGCCTACGGTATCAAGAAGTAATTATCTTAAGAATTTCAGCGATTACAAGGAACTGTATGAGAAGCATAATGAACTGACCAATATGACACAAGTGTCGGGTGGCGGTCTTTTATATCGATTTGAGAGAGAAGGAAGACTTACGAATAATGATGCGATGTTGAAGGCATATCCTTCGATATCCATGTTCTCGTCTATAGGCAACGGCCGTATAAATGATTTCTATAAGAAATACGGAATGCGCTCAAGCAAGGTGTTCTACTGTGCCGACGGAGCTACACCCTTTATAAGGGCATTGCTTGGAAATAAATATATCTTTGTGGAAGACAAGGATAAGGAATTATGGGAAGGCATGCAGTTTGGAGCCCCGGATCCCGAAGGAGTGGGATTATCGGAAGTGGCAGACAGCGGTGAAGTAGGTCTGTATGCGTTTAAGAATTCGCTTCCGGTCGGCTATATGGTCTATTCCTCTGATGTTGATGTGCACAATTTGACAGACAAAAACGGTAAGGCCGGGGTTAGTATATCAAGTGATGACCTGAACCCTTTAGAGAGGCAGAATGAACTTGCGAGTACACTTGGGGCATCGGAAGATATGTACGTGTTTATCTCGGAGTATATTAAAGAGACGGATGTATATCTTAATGCCCCGAAAATACCGGGATACTATGTGGCATATTGTGATACGAAGAGGATCGAGGAGCTTGAAGTGACTCTTCCTGCGGGTTTGAGGAAATACAGTAAACTTAAGAATCCCTATATAATAGATCTGGGATATCTGGATAAGGATGAAACGGTACATATAGATCAGGGGCAGTCAAAGGACCCTGCAGAACTTAGGATGAAGGTATACAGGCTTAATACCAGGGTGTACAACGATCTTATCGAAAAACTGTCATCCGATGTCTATCGTATTTCCGACGGTGATTACGGCCCCGGTCGCATTTCCGGGCAGATCGAAGCCAAAGGTGACGGATACATGATCTTAAGCATCCCGTATGATGAAGGATTTGCCGCATATGTCGACGGCAAAAAGACAGAGATATATCCGGCCATGGAAATGATGAGTGCGATCCGTTTAAAGACCGGAAGGCATATCGTGGAGTTAAGATACATTCCGCCGGGACTTTTTGCCGGATTGATGATATCGGTGCTGTCTGCCGCTATTTTCGTTTTGTTTAATAAGTATTTTATGGACTGATTCGTATCTGTGGTGATATTATATGGATGTTGTAAAAAAGCGACCGGAAAAGAGGTTATTATGCATAATGAGATATTAACTATAGGACCGGTGACCATATACGGTTACGGACTGATGATAGGGATAGGCGTGATGTTGGCCATGATCATAGGCGACAAGCGCGCCAAGGGTAAGGGACTTATAGGCGAGATGGTCTACGGGCTTACGATCGCCGTTGTGATACTGGGATTTGCCAGTGCGAAGGTGCTGTTTATCATCACCAAATGGAAGGATTTCATCAAGGATCCGATGGCATATGTCTCAAGCGAGGGTTTTGTCGTATACGGCGGGATCATAGGAGGCATAATCGTAGCGATCCTCTATTGTAAGATCAAGAAGGCCAACGGCTTTGACTATCTGGATCTGATGGTGCCGTCCGTTGCCGTGGCACAGGGATTCGGCCGGATAGGATGCTTCCTTGCCGGTTGCTGCTACGGAAGAGAGACGACCTCACCGCTTGGTGTGGTGTTCACGCATTCTGCTTTTGCACCCAACAATGTGAGGCTCATACCCACGCAGCTTATCATGTCTGTGGGAGATTTCGTTATAGCAGCCATTCTGTTTTGGTATGCATCCAAGCCACGCAAGAGATTCCAGGTTACGATCCTCTGGGTACTGTTATACAGCATCGGAAGATTCTGCGTAGAATTCCTTCGCGCCGATGAAAGAGGAAGCGTAGGAGTTCTGTCTACATCGCAGTTTATAGCTCTTTTCTGTATCCCGGCATGTCTGCTCGGATTCAGGTATCTTGTGCCGGTCCTTGATAAAATGAGCGCGACCGGGTCTTATGCAGGCGAAGAGAACAGCGGCCCGGTGGCGAACACAGAGGAGTCTGATAAGTCCGAAGGTGAAGTGAATGAATAAAGTTGAGTTCATAGATATGCTGAGGCGTCACATAGCAGACGTCGGGGATCCTGCATTCATTAATGATACGGTGATCTACTATCAGGATTATATCGATACCGCTATCCGTAAGGGCAGGAGCGAAGAAGACGTGCTCTCAGAACTGGGTGATCCGAGACTCATAGCCAAGTCGATCGTTGCAAGCCGAGATGAAGCATACGGGTCAGGGCAGGATGCAGGCTCATACGGTCAGGCTTCGGCAGGCGGATATGAGTATTCATCAGGAGGAGCCTATACAGATCCGAATGCGGGCGGAAGTGAAGGAAGATACGGATCCTTCATATACGACGGCAGATTCCATCTGCGTACGAAACGTGGCAGGGATATCTCATTGCCTCTCGGACTTGTCAAGGTCGGCGGAGCCGCAGCGGCGATACTGTTACTTATAGGTGCAGGATATGTGGCTGTCTCTCTTTTGCCGGTCATAGGATTCGGTATCCTTGCCTTACTCATATACAGATTTTTTAAGGATAATTTCTGAAATATATGAAGACCATGGAACTTGTGGCACCCTGCCATTTCGGGCTCGAAGCGGTGCTCAAAAGAGAAATAGATGACCTGGGATATGATATAACCAGAGTTGAGGACGGAAGGGTAACTTTTACGGGTGATGCGGAAGCCGTTGCCCGTATCAATATCTGGTCCAGGACGGCAGAAAGAGTCCTGATAAAGATCGGAGAGTTTGAGGCTCTTTCGTTTGAGGAACTGTTTGAGCGGACCAAGGCACTCCCGTGGGAAGAATATATACCTTGCGACGGAAGATTCTGGGTCACCAAAGCGAGCAGTGTCCACAGCAAACTCTTCAGCCCGTCAGACATACAGTCCATCATGAAAAAAGCCATGGTGGAGAGAATGAAGCAGACTTATCATGTAGAGAGATTCGCGGAGACCGGACGTGACTTTCCTGTAAGGGTGTTCATATATAAAGACAGAGTGACGGTGGGTTTGGATACCACCGGAGACTCTCTTCATAAGAGAGGATACAGACTGCTGACAGCCAAGGCTCCGATCGCGGAGAATCTGGCAGCAGCCCTTATCATGCTGACACCGTGGAAGGGCGACAGGATATTCATAGATCCTTTTTGCGGAAGCGGCACCTTTCCCATAGAAGCAGCTCTGATGGCGGCAAATATAGCGCCGGGTCTTAACAGGGAATTCAGGGCATGCGAGTGGGAACACATTGTACCTGCAAGGATATGGAAAGATGCATATGATGAGGCAAGAGAAGCCGTCGACTTGGATGTTGAAACGGATATACAGGGTTATGATATCGATGATGAGATGGTGCGCACGGCAAGAGAAAATGCAAGACTGGCCGGTGTGGAAGAACTCATTCATTTTCAGAGAAGAGACGTAAGCATGCTCAGTCATCCCGGCAAATACGGATTTATCATCACGAATCCTCCATATGGCGAAAGAATAGGTACTGAGGATGATCTTGCCGGGCTGTACAGGACCCTTGGCGAGAGATACCGCAGTCTGGACTCTTTTTCAATGTATATGATAACTTCATATGAAAAGGCGCAAGAGGCTGTCGGACGAAAGGCTGATAGGAATCGTAAGATATATAACGGCATGCTTCAGACGAGGTTCTACTCGTTCATGGGACCGAAGCCGCCGAAGAGAAAAGAAAACGTGTAAGATATGAAAAAGTGGGTGATGATCCTGCTCGTGATACTCGCTTCGGTGTGTACGGGTGTGGGGTATTATTACTATAATTATATATACAGAGCCCCGGCGAACGTTAAGGACAGGGAATTTGCCGAGACCAATTCGGCCTACGAATATCTCGTATACGATTCCAAGGAGCGAATGGTCAAGAACAAATATGACTACAAGGTATTGATAAACCCCGTGGGCGGCGGCCATGACAGCGGATTGACGGCAGGAACATTAAGAGAGAGCGAAGTTGCACTCAGTGTAGCACGCTATGTGGAGAGCCTTAACGAAGATGCCGCGCTCGGGATATTCATGACAAGAGATACAGATACGGATCCCACGTACGAGCAGCGTCTGAGCATGATAGAAACAGTCGATCCTGATATGATCATAGAACTCAGGCTGACGAGTTCGGATGATCCGGAGATCATGGGAACATCGATACTTTATGATGAGGAGTATTATGATCCTCATCTGGTCAATTCCGATCTGGCCGATATGATGGAGAGAAGCATCATAGATAAGACTGAGGGCAGGGCTGAAGGTATATTTGCGCTGCAGGACGGAGTATCCGATTATATCAAAACGAGCCACAGGCCTTCCGTAGTGATAAAGATGGGGTATGTGAGCAACAGCAAAGAGGCGGAAGCTCTTTTGTCGGAAACTTACAGGAGCAACATTGCACTGGGCATATTAGGCGGGATTGATTCGGCAAGACATACACAGATAAGAGAGGATTAAGAAATGGCAGTCAGGATCGTTTTTGCCACAGGCAATAAAGGAAAAATGCGCGAGATAAAGGAGATTTTGTCGGATGCATCGGTGCCGATCCTTTCGATGAAGGAAGCGGGTGTTGAGACGGATGTAGTTGAGGACGGTTCCTCCTTTATGGAGAATTCTTTTATCAAAGCCAGAGCTGTCGCAGCCAGGTGCAAAGAACTAGGCAATACGGAAGATATAGTACTGGCGGATGATTCGGGACTGGTGGTAGATGCGCTTAACGGAGAACCCGGCATATATTCTGCCAGATATCTCGGAGAGGACACACCGTATTCGATCAAGAATGCGAAGATAATAGAGAGAATGGAAGGAGTGCCTGATAAAGAGCGAAGCGCCAGGTTCGTATGCGCGATAGCCTGTGTGATGCCGGACGGAAGAGAGCTTTCGGCCGAAGCCACATACGAGGGCGCCATAGGATATGAGGAGAAGGGACAGAACGGCTTCGGTTACGACCCCATCTTCTATCTGCCGGACAGAGGAGTATACAGTGCGGAGCTTGATCCGGATGAGAAGAACAGGATCAGCCACAGGGGCAAGGCGCTTGATAAGATGAGAGAGCTTCTTCTTAAGGAGCTGGGCAGATGATCCCGTTTTTTAAAAGGATTCATGATAAAATGAACGGAGCGGAACGGATGAGTGATAACAGTAATAAGAAGATATTGATCGTTAGCGATACCCATGGGAGCAATGAACTCTATCTTCAGCTCATAGAGAGACTAAAGCCCCTGGATGCGGTGATACACTGCGGAGATACTGACGGCAAGGATCAGACGATCCTCATGAGTCCGGACTGTCCGGTATATCTCGTGCAGGGGAATAATGATTTCTTCTCGGATGCTCCCAGAGAACAGGAATTTACGATAGGAAGATACAGGGTACTGCTGACGCACGGACATCACTACTATATATCAATGGGCAACGAGATACTCAAGCAGGAAGCAAGAGCCAGAGGCTGTGATATAGTGATGTACGGTCATACGCACAGGCCGGTCATAGATACATCATCTGATGTGATAGCGATCAATCCCGGCTCCCTGACATATCCGAGACAGGAGAATCGCCGCCCCAGCTACATAATCATGACACTTGATGATAAAGGTGAGGCGAAGTTTGATCTGCAATATCTGGCATAGCAGACGTGGCATGCATCGTACGGTGTCCGGTCATCCCGCAGTGTTCCGACTGTCCGGGTTGACAAGGCAGAGGACCTAACCTATAATAACTTTTGCTTTTTATATTTCGGGGTATGGCTCAGCTTGGCTAGAGCGCCTGGTTTGGGACCAGGAGGTCGCAGGTTCGAATCCTGTTACCCCGACTGTGATTTGATCCCGAAAGATCGGTTTTTTTCTGAGATGCCTTAGAAATAAAAAACTGTTGACAGAAAGGGTCTTAATTGGTAGAATATCGTTGCTGCGTTGAAGAGACGATCGGTTGTGACGTCCGATCAAGCGCAGATGAATAGACATGCGGGTGTAGTTCAATGGTAGAACACCAGCCTTCCAAGCTGGACACGTGGGTTCGATTCCCATCACCCGCTTTCCCTTTTTTATAGGGTGTGTGTCTGTAGCTCAGCTGGATAGAGCAACGGCCTTCTAAGCCGTGGGTCGGGGGTTCGAATCCCTTCAGGCACGTTTTTTTATATCAGAGTCGTAACTTCCGTTCCGCTTACGAGCGGTATTCGGATGACATGGTGGGTATGGCGCAGTTGGTTAGCGCGCCAGATTGTGGCTCTGGAGGCCGAGGGTTCGAATCCCTCTACCCACCCGATCAGGTTTTGCGATAGTTATGATCATTCTTTCGCAAACCTTTTTACTATATTGGGCCGTCGCCAAGCGGTAAGGCATAGGGTTTTGATCCCTACATTCGCTGGTTCGAATCCAGTCGGCCCAGCTTGGGACGCGACAAAATCCATATAATAAGGGCCACTAGCTCAGTCGGTAGAGCACTTGACTTTTAATCAAGTTGTCGCGGGTTCGATTCCCACGTGGCTCATATATCAAAAGCCCTCATAAACCATGAGTTTGTGAGGGCTTTTGATATCCACGGAGCCTGGGGGTGTTGTTATTGCGTATTATCCGATTCTGTGATAATATGATTGAGCACACTAAGACGCGGATGAGACCGATTTTTATGATAGTGGTCAGTGACATATACAAAAAATACGGTAAGAGAGAAGTGTTGTCGGGCGCATCTTTAGAGGCAGCTCCCGGCGAGATAGTGGCCATAGCAGGCAGGAACGGCTGTGGCAAGACAACACTCTTACAGATAATGGCAGGAGCCCTGAAGCCTGACAGCGGCAGGATGAGTGCGTACGGCAAGGATGTATTTTCCGACAGGAGACTGTTTGCGAAGTCCATAGGGTATGTCCCGCAGGACGATCCGCTTTTTGGAGATCTGAGTGTAAGAGATAATCTTAAGTTCTGGAGTTCAGGGGTCAAATCCCCGGATGAAACGGTACTTGAGTCGTTCGAACTCAAAGATCTGATGGACAAGCCTGTGAAGACCTTATCAGGAGGTATGAAGCGTCGATTGTCCATAGCATGTGCGATAAGACGCAAGAGCCCGATCCTTATATTGGATGAGCCGACTTCGGCACTTGATCTGTATTATCAGGACAGTATCAGGAAATGGATGCGGGAGTATGCGGACAGGAACGGGACGATCGTGATGTCCACCCATTCCATGGAAGAACTTAAGATGGCTGACAGGATATACCTGCTTAAGGACGGCAGGACTTTAGTCGTTAACAGAGAGTCTTTTGATGAGAATGAAATAAGGAAGTTGTTTCTTATATCAGATAGATGAGATGTATAGAGTGACAGGAGGAGAAAAATGAGTATTTCTTATGATCCCATGACGGGGGAGCCTATTGAGACTCCGGATGAGACCGAAGTTACAGAGGCAGTCGAGAACGTGGCTGATGCAGCAAGTGATGCCGTGGATCAGGCCGCTGAGGATGTAAGCACAGAAGCACAGAACGTTGCACAGGAGGCAGGCGCAGTGGCAGAGAGTGCTGCAGAGAGTGTTAATGCTGCAGCGGAGAATGTCTCAGAAGCCGCAGATCAGACAGAGAGAAGATTTGATCCCATGACAGGCGAGCCTATCGATCCGTCAAAGGCTTCTCCTGCAGTATCGAATACGGCTTATTCTTCTGACGCTGAGTCAAAGAAGGGCGGTTTTGATCCCAAGTTCATCATCTTCGGTGTTATCGGACTTGCGATCATCGCAGCCATAGTCTTTGTTCTTACACAGGTATTGTTCTCTAAGAGAGTGAGAGTCGAGAAGGCGATCGCCAAGACGATGAACGTGGATTCGCAGTTATTCAAGGATGGTAAGAATCTTTACAATATCCTAAAGGGCAAGAGCTATTCCGTAACAGCTACGATCGATGCCGATGACTACGGTTCTGCATCGGGTTCGCTCGTGGTTGATGACAAGGATAAGCAGGTATCAGCCAAGGTTGAGATAGAGGATATTCCTGAATTCTCTGTTCTTGCCGGTATCGATTCCAAGAGCATCAAGCTTGAGGTTCCTGAATTCTCGGATTATCTCTTCGTATATAATTATACGGAAGATAAGAACGGATATATTACCGATATGATGAGCGATTCGGATATCGAATCTCTGGATTCGGCATGCAAGGTCATCTATGAGTATTCTGCAGGATCCGATGAGTACACCAAGAAGGTGGCTAAGCTCACAAGAGACTATGAGAAGAAGCTTAAGTGGAAGAAGACCGATGCCAAGACATATAAGGTCAACGACAAGAAGGTAAAGTGTAAGGGATATACGACAACGATCGAGAAAGACCTTATGCTTGACTATTGGGATGATTTTACGGATCTGTATCTTGAAGAGTTCGATAATCTCAATAAGGAAATGAAGAACCTTGCAGATACCGATTTAAAGGATTCATTCAAGGATGTACGTGACGAACTTAAGTCAATGAAGGACATAGATGTTTCATTCTACATCTATAAGGGAGCACTTGCCGCAATAGATATAGATGCCGGTAAGAACGGAAACGGTGCGATCCTCTTTAAGGGTGGAGATTACAGAGCCCAGAATATCGTTATCGAAGCCGACGGTGATGAAGTGTTCGAACTTAAGGGCAGCAAGAACAAGGACAAGGAGTCATATACTCTTTGTGCCGACGGCGAAGATCTTTGCGAACTTACATATGACACCAAGAAGGGTGTACTCGAGATCGAATATGAAGATTGGTATGATTCCTATGATTATGAGTTCAATATCAAGTCATCAGGATCAAGCTTCACTATTTCGTCCGATGAGATGGAGGTTGAAGGCGAGGATGTAAGCTTTGCACTTGAGATCAATAATTCAGGCAAGATCCAGAAGTACACCAATAAGGATGAATTCGATCTGGGTAATGCAGATGAGGATGATTTCGAAGATCTTATCGAGTCGATCGATATGGATGAACTCGGAGATCTGGCTTATATGTTCTAAGAGTTATGTTATTACAATTTCTGAAGCTTGAACTCAAAAACAGTATTAAGGCTGTCAGAAAGACCATAATAGGATTTATTGCAGTTTTGCTCGTACTGACTGTCGCTATAGCGGCAGTCAGTATGTATATAGGGCAGAAAAAAGCGATAGATCCTCTTAAGGCTGCCGTTGTGATGCATGATGAAGACAAACTGACGAAAATGGTCGTCAGATATGTATCTAAGATCGACAGCATCAGTTCTATATCGGAATTTGAGTATATGGACGAAGAGGACGCTTTCAGTGCGTTTAAGTCGGGAGCAGTCGATATCGTTATAGACCTGCCCGAGGATTTCTATAATGACGTCAATCTGGGTGTCAATACCCCGTTAAACATCTATATAGGTCAAAAAAAGGGGATACTTACGGATCTGTTCGCCGAGGTTACGACAAGCGGGGCGGGCTATGTAAGGACGACCGAAGCGGCCGTATACGCTTTTCTGGATGCAGCTTCATCCGGAGACTACAGATTGTTAATATCCGATGCTCCGCTTGGTGATCATATCGCAATGTTATATGCCGGGCGGATCATGCACAGGCTTAAGATATTCGACAGCATAGTTGTATCCGAATACGGAAGCCTCGGTGCCTATCAGTTCTATTATATGGCATTTGTTATGATTCTCCTTCTTTACAGCGGTATAAGCTTCGGTTATCTCTATGGCAGTGAATCTGTTCCCGTAGAAGACAAACTGAGAGTATACGGAGTAGGAAGGGGAGCGGTGGCCGTGGTTAAGGAGATCGTCATGACTCTTCATCTGTTTGCCATGTCCGTAGTGATATACTTTGGAGGTCTGTATGTTCAGAAAATCTCCGATGTCAGGATATACTCGTTTTCACCGGTACATCTGTCAGTATTCCTCGGGTTGTCATTAAGCGTTGCCGTATTATATAATATGCTGTATTCTGTGACAGGGGATAATTACAAGGCTGTTCCCGTGATCTTCTTATCAATGGTAATGGCGCTTCTTGTTTCCGGATTGCTCGTGCCGTATGTTAAGATGCATAAGGCAGTATACTATGCAGGCAGAATCATCCCTTTTACGTATATGAGGGAGTTTTTTGAATATCTGTTCTATGATGTACCCGGCAGCAGGACCGGTTGTCTCATACTGGGCGTGATAGTTGCAGCAGAACAAGCAGTGGGGGTATTATGGCACAGAAGATAACTAGGTTTTGGCTGTATCTCAAACTTGCCGCTTCCGGAAGCATGCTGTATGTGACGCTTGCGTCAATGATAATTACGTGCCTTATCATTTATGGCATCGGAAGTGATGATCATGATGATCTGAGGATAGGATATGTATCCGAGGCAGAAGACCCTTTCAATGATTCGGTGACAGTTTCTCTTAAGAACAGAGGCTATGAGGTCGTATCATATGATGACGAGGATGAACTTAAAGATTCGATCCTTAAGGGAGAGGCAGAGTACGGTTTCATCGTTCGTGCGAATATAAGAAAGGCCGTGTCGGATGACGATACGGACAGAACGGTCACTTTTTTGACTACGCCTTTCGGTATATACGGAGAGGTGGTCAAGGAGAGCTTTGCAGAAGCTTATCTGGCAGCCATAAGTGAGTATATCATTGAAGATGAAGCTTACAAGGTATTTGATACCGAAGATGAGGGACTGCCCGACAGACTTAAGGAAAAGAACAGTGAATACTTAAGCAGTGAGATGCTGTTTGATGTCAATGTCATAGAATGTGATGATGACGGGTCAGATTCAGACCCGAATGATCCCGGCAGATTTCCGTATATTCTGGCAGTCATCGGTATATGTGTGTTTGTAAGTGCATTTTCGGTTTACGGACGTACATATAAGGGAGATATAAGAGCCGTACTCGGTTGTATGAGCAGAAGCAGCAGGCCTGCAGAGAGCGTTCTGTGCATGCTCGCATCATCCCTTCCGGTAGCGATGACGGGTATTATCATCGTGTTGATCACCTCGGATCTTAAGACGGCGCTTGGCGTTTTACTTAAGTTAGCAGTTCTTATCGTATACAGCATCGTCTTTACCATGATGATCGGCAGGATCGTAAGACGTGAGGATACCTATATCGCCATGATCCCGGTTATCATAGGGATACAGGTCATGTTCTGTCTCATATATATCAATATGAAGGACTATATGCCGATGCTGTCGGTGCTCAGATTTCTGTTTCCGGCAAGTATCATCTTATAGGAGTTAGCAGTTTATGTCAGTTGAAGAGAATAAGATGGGCACCATGCCCATAGGTAAGCTTTTGGTGTCCATGTCAGTGCCGATGATGTGCTCGATGTTAGTGCAGGCACTCTATAATATAGTAGATTCGATATTCGTCGCCCGTATTGAAGAGGATGCTCTGACCGCCGTGTCAATGGCATTTCCTCTTCAGTCACTTATGTTTGCTATGGGTATAGGTATGGGTGTCGGTGTCAATGCTATGCTTTCCAAGTCCTTGGGTGAGAAGGACTTCGATCTTGTCAACAGATCGGCGACCAACGGCATCTTCTTGTCGGCAGTCAATTACATCATATTCCTCATAATAGGACTCACATTGGTCGAGCCCTTCTACAGAGGGCAGACGGCTAATGAGAGTATCGTGCAGTACGGCGTGACATACCTGACTATCTGTACTACATTAAGCTTCGGAGTTTTTTCACAGATTATATTCGAAAGACTCTTACAGTCTACCGGTAAGACCATATATAACATGATAACCCAGGGAACGGGAGCCATCGTCAATCTTATATTGGATCCCATTCTCATATTCGGACTGCTCGGCGTTCCTAAGATGGGGATCGCGGGTGCAGCGATAGCTACGGTCATAGGGCAGATAGTTGCGGGAACACTGGCCTGTGTGTTCAATCTTAAGGTCAATCATGAGGTATCGCTCTCATTTAAGGGCTTCAGACCGGATATGGCTGTCATTAAGAGGATATACTCCGTAGGTCTTCCTTCGATCGTCATGCAGTCCATAGGTTCACTTATGGTATACGGGATGAATAAGATACTGGCCGGCTTTTCGACCACCGCAGTGGCGGTCTTCGGAGTATACTTCAAACTCCAGAGCTTTGTATTTATGCCGGTGTTCGGTCTTAACAACGGCATGGTGCCGATAGTGGCATATAACTACGGAGCAGAGAAGAGGCTTAGGATGATAAGGACGATCAAACTGGCCGCAGTATTTGCCGTATGCATCATGGCTTTCGGTCTGTTTGTGTTCGAAGTATTCCCCGGGCAGTTATTTACTCTGTTCTCGGCATCCGACCATATGCTGTCAATGGGACGGCCGGCGCTTCGTATAATCGCGCTGCATTTTCCCATAGCGGCATATTGTATAGTGATAGGCTCTGTATTCCAGAGTCTGGGTAACGGAATATACAGCATGATCAATTCGATCATGCGTCAGATCGTTGTGCTCTTACCGGCAGCATATCTGCTCTCGCTGTCGGGCAACGTCAATAATGTATGGTGGTCATTCCCCATAGCGGAGATCATGAGTGCTGTTATGACCACGATCTTCCTTATTAAGATCAATAAGGACATAATCAGTAAAGTCCCGGACGGGGCTCTGTGACGGGGAGAGGTGTCTATGGAAGACAGAGAATTCGACCTGTGCATGAGCAGGTTAAAGGAAGGGGATAAGGAAGCACTGCATGAGATATATACGGCACTCGGTTCGTATATATATCATTTTGTCCTGGGGATCCTTAAGTCCAAGGAGGATGCCGAGGATGTGACAAGTGAGTTCTTTATCCGTCTGTGGCGTAATGCCGACAAGTATAAGCCGGGTAACGGTTACAAGACCTATATCACGACTATCGCGCGCAATATGTCGATCGACTTCTTACGTTCAAAAGGAAGAGAATCTCTTATCGAAGATATTTTTCCACAAAAATATGAGGACTCAGACGTATATAATACAGAAGACATGATAACGGCCGGGGCGAACACCGGTGCAGTAGGGTCTTTGGCAGGTTCATCAGATGCGGCAAATACGACCGGTGCAGGTGCGCCCGATTCCGCAGATATCACTGCCAATGAGGCCGTGGGCAAGGTTGCGATGGAGGAGGCTCTGTCTAAGCTTAAGCCGCCGGAACCTCAGATCATACACATGAAGTTTGCCCTTGATATGACCTTTGCGGAGATCGCAGAGGTGCTTAAGATACCCATGGGTACGGTGACATGGAAATACCGTGAAGCCATAGGGAAGTTAAGGAGGTGTGGCTATGCCTTCTGATTTTGAGAGAGAGTACAAAAAATACATAGAGTCCGAGACTCCCGATCTCTGGAGCAGGATAGAAGCAGGGATAGAGGCTGTTGATACTAAGACCGTAAATGAGAATGCAACGGGACAAGTGTTTGCGGAAGTGGCTGAGACTGCAGCCGAAGGACAGGCAGTGAATGCGGACGAAAACCGAAAAGATGCCGGAAGTTATGTTAACCAAAATGGCAGTAAGGTCATCCGCTGGGGAGTGTTCGCCAAGAGAGCAGGACAGATTGCAGCTGCAGTGGCTCTGGTATTTGTCGCATATGCACTTGTACAGCTTTTGGCTAAGGGCGGAATACGTTCTTCTGAAAGTGCTGCGCCGATGGCTGATGCGGCACCTGCCGCAGACAGCGGTGTTGCTTATGAGGCTGCCGCAGAAGCGGCGGATACATATGATATGGCAGAGGCGGCAGATGACAGTGCCGCATATGAGGATGAAGCTTACGAGGCGGCTGACGAAGCTCCGGCAATGGCAGAAGCTGCACAGGCACCGGTATCATCAGATGCATCAGAGGCGGATCTGTCAGCGGATAACAGCATTAGGGAGGCGGAAAAGTACGGTAAGAATTCCCTGAAGGCTGAATCAGGTGCAGCGGCTTCTTTTGAAGCAGCTGATGGGGATATATCCATGAAAGAGGGAACGGAAATGATCTTGATGATCGGAGATAAGGAAATCGGTGTTGAGTGGGAAGACAACGATTCTGTCAGAGCGCTTAAGGATATGGCAGCGGAGGGACCTCTTACCATAGATATGTCGATGTACGGAGGGTTTGAACAGGTCGGAAGTTTGGGTCTGAGTCTTCCGTCGGATGATGAGAGGATAGAGACTGAGTCCGGAGATATCGTATTGTATTCGGGAGATCAACTCGTAGTGTTCTACGGGTCGAATACCTGGTCATATACAAGACTCGGAAGGATCACCGGCTTAAGTGACAAAGAGATAGAGAAACTGTTATCAGAAGGGGATGTGAGCATCACTCTTACCGTTGAATAAGGATGGATACTGATGTCAGGACCGGGCAAAGGAACGGAAAAGGATGACGAACTGTATAAGAGGTATCTAAGCGGCGAGTCTTCGGCGGGAGACGAACTGATGCTTCGGTATGCCGATATGCTCACGGGGTATGTGGACGGATTGGTCAATGACTTCCATGCGGCTGAGGATATCATGCTTGAGAGTTTTGCTGCCATTCTCATAAATAAACCACGGATCCGAGAAGGCGGCTTTAAAGCATATCTGTTCAAGGCAGCACGCAACAAGGCTTCGCGACTGTGGAAGAAGAGATACAGGGCAAATGAAGTTGCTTATGTCGAAGCAGGAGAGGACGAGGCAGGGGCATCAGAAAGAGTAATGTATGAGAATATGCTCGTACAAGCCCTGTCAGAGGCCAACCCTTCGCAGGTCGATATGAACGATCCGGAGCAAATGCTGCTTAAGGAAGAGCGGTCGGCAGAGGTAAGAAGTGCTTTGGACCGTATAGCGCCGCAATACAAAGAGGCACTGTATCTGGTATACTGCATGGAGTTAAGCTATGACCAGGCTGCAGAAGTACTAAAGTGTAATAAGAAGAAGATCAACAATCTTCTTAACAATGGCAAGACGGCTCTGAGAACGGAATTGCAAAGGAATGAAAAAAATAATTAAAAAACTTTCATTTTTGGTTAGTACTTTTTGAGTTAAGAAGGCACTATATAAATGAAAGTGTAAAAGGAATCAATAGATTTCCCGATAAAACGTTTCGGAATGACAATGACAGGCCGATCGATCGATGCATGGTTATTCCGAACGTGAAAGGGAATCGGAAGAGACGGTCTATGACAGATGCGGAGAGAATAGAAGAACTTCATAAGAAGATGGGGGTCTTGAAGCAGAAGAGAGAACGCAGGATCGAGGGGATATTGGGAAGTATGAGCTTTGTGCTTGTGTCCTGTCTCATCGGTCTGATGATCCGGGCGCAGAGGTTGGGAGCAGTTGTGACGGCGGAAGTTACAGATGCTTCATACGCGGGTTCGTCGATGTTGTTTACGAATGCCGGCGGATATGTGTTGTTTGCCGTTATAGCTTTTGCGGCAGGTGTCGCTGTAACACTGTTGTGCATTCGGATGCGGGGACATGACACGGACAGTACGGACGAGACTTAAGATCGTCTCATGATCAAGGGATATTAATAGGTGTAAAGGGAAAATATATATGAATACGGCGGCTCCTTAACCGGTAACGGTTAGGGAGCTGTTTGTGTATTGGCATTTTGTAGTGTAAAATAAAACAGTAAAGTTCGGGAGAATGACAGTGGTCGTTCATATAAAGATCATGACCTTATGAGGTTTTATCTATGGTAGAAAATATTGAGGGTTTGATACAGATCGCAGTACTCATTTGTTGTGTCACCGTATCACTCTATCGTATGTTCGTCTATAAGAGCCGGAGGTGGGCGCTTGTTTCTTTTTTTCTCGGTAGTTATCTGACCGGAGATCTGTACTGGCAGTCGTGCATCTTCTATTTCGGACAGACTCCACAGATATCGGTAGTATCCGACTTAAGCTGGTATGCGGCACTCATGTTCCTTTTCATTTTGATCAGAGAAGAATTGGAGAGTGTCGGATATAAGATCGTAGAGGTTAAGTTCAGATCAGGCGTGGGCATTAAATGGTTCCTTCCGCTATTGGGTCCTTTATTCTCAGCTGTCATGGCTCTTTATTATATGCGCTTCGGAGCGATACTGAGCAATATCATTTATGCGGCTATCATGGGTGTGATCTTATATAACGTGATATGGGTTCTGCTTAATATAAAGAGGGATACCGATAATAAAGGTTCCGAAAGAAGAGTGATATATCTGAGTATTCTCATTTTGATAAGCTGCATCGGAGAATACGGTGCGTGGACAGCTTCCTGCTTCTTTACGGGCAACACGATAACGAACCCGTATTTCTGGTTCAATTTCCTGGCCACGCTCAGTTTTACAGCCTATCTGATTGTGCTGCCTAAGGAGGTGGACTCATGACCTATATGGAGAATACCTATGTATGTCTGGCGGCGCCCCTTATACTGGCCATACTCGGACTAAAGGGAAGTTACAAAAGAGGATTGATTTTTCTGCTCTGTGGAATGACGACCTGTCTTATGTCTGCATATATAAGCAGTTACTTCGCAGTTTTATCGGGAACGGATGCGGTATCTGCGACACATTCGATCTCACCTGCCGTGGAAGAGATACTTAAGTTCCTTCCGACAGCATTTTATCTTCAGATATTTGAACCGAAGAAGAAAGCAGCCATAAGCGGGATCATTTCTATCGCGGTAGGGTTTGCTACATTTGAGAATGTGTGTTATCTGACCTCGTACGGAACGTCAGATATCGTGAGCCTTCTGATAAGAGGCTTCGGTACAGGGGCCATGCATGTTCTGTGCGGTATGATGGTCTCACTCGGACTGTTCTTCCTTTGGGACAAGACATGGGTGAGGATGGTCGGAACATTTGCGGTACTTTGTTTTGCGGTAACATTCCATGCCATATTCAATATAATGGTGAGCGAAGACGGTATAAGTCTCAGTATCGGCAGTGCGATCCCGTTAGCCGTTATCTTAATCTATACAGTGTATACCCGGATCCATAACGTTAACATCTGGACTGAATGAGCGTATTCTAAGGCTTTTTGGACTCAGTCCCGGCTACGATCCTATACAGAAAAAATTTTAAAAAAAATTCCATAAATATCCATAAGTTCCTCCGTATATATTACAGATACTTAAAAACAAGGCGTCGGACATCCTGATAAGGAAGGCGCCGATGCCACAAAGTGATATACGGAGGAAATTATTATGTTAAAGAAGAATCTTTTCGCAACAAGGACAATGGTCATCGTTCTCGCAGCTTCAATGGCTGTATCCGGACTTACGGGATGCGGAAGCAGACAAACTGACGCTTCAGCTGATACGGCAGCAGCAGAGACTTATGAAGAAGCACCCGCAGCTGAGTATGTAGAACCTGCCGAGCAGTCAGGCAGCTACGAAAGCGATGCTGCAACGGCAGCGGAAGCACCCGCGGCAGATGAAGCATACTACAGTGTTGAGAGTGAACCCATGGCAGAGAGCGCTGAATACGATGCTGTGGAATATGCAGATAACAGTTTATCTGCAGCTAAGGCTGCTCCTGATTACAGATACGGTAAGCCGGATATTGGTCATGATTACTACCCCGGCACGGAAGAGTACACCAAGGGAGAGGAAAACGGCTTCAAACCGGTTGCAACTGAGCCGCTGTCAACTTTTTCCGCTGACGTGGATACTGCATCTTATGCCAATGTGCGCAGAATGATAATGGACGGATACCCGATCGAATACATAGATCCTGATGCAGTAAGACCCGAGGAGTTCATCAATTACTTCACGTATAATCTAAAGAACCCCAAGAAGGGCGAGAAGTTCGGTCTTTCAAAAGAGATGAGCGAATGCCCCTGGAATCCGGATCATAAGCTGCTTATGGTCGGCATGAAGACTAAGCCCATCGAGAGAGAATCAGCTAAGCCCACTAACCTGGTATTCCTCATCGACGTATCAGGGTCGATGTTCGGTGAAGACAGACTGGGTCTGCTTCAGAAGTCTTTCAAGGAACTTACGGCTGAGCTTAACGAAAATGACAGAGTATCGATCGTTACATATGCAAGCGGCGTGAACACGGTACTTGAAGGCGCTAAAGGCGATGAGAGAGGCAAGAAGAAGATCGTAAAGGCGCTTGATGACCTTCAGGCAGGCGGCAGCACCAACGGAGAAGGCGGACTTAAGCTTGCGTATGATCTGGCAGAAGAGAATTTCATAGAAGACGGCAACAACCGTGTGATCCTTGCGACCGACGGAGACCTCAATGTAGGCATATCAAGCGAGGAGGAGCTTAAGAAGTTCATCGAGAAGAAGCGTAAGAGCGGCGTATATCTCTCAGTGCTCGGCTTTGGCAGCGGCAATCTCAAAGACAATAAGATGGAGACATTGGCTGACTGCGGTAACGGCAACTACAATTACATCGACTCTCTTATGGAAGCCAAGAAGGTCCTCGTATCAGAGATGAGCGCTACGCTTGAGACAGTAGCCGATGATGTAAAGCTTCAGGTGGAATTCAATCCCGAATATGTGAACTCGTACAGACTCATCGGTTATGAGAACAGAATGCTTGCTGCAACGGATTTCAACGATGATACCAAGGATGCAGGCGAGATAGGTGCCGGACACCAGGTGATCGCACTCTATGAGATAGTTCCCGCAGGAGCAGAGAACACTATCAATCTTAAGTACGGCAAAAAGGGCGCAACTGAGGATAAGGCAAGCAATATGAGTTCACGCTCGGGACAAAGCAGTGAATTCGAAGGCGAATATGCCACACTTTCAGTAAGATATAAAGAGCCGGGCCAGTCTAAGTCCAATCTCTTTGATGTAGTTATAGATGAAGATGATTACAATAATGATCCTTCGGACGACTTCGTATTTGCATCAGCTGTAGCAGAGTTCGCACAGATCCTTGCAGATTCGGATAACAAGGGTGATGCTACACTTGAAGACGTCAAGGATATGCTCGAAGAACTGGACATCACGGATGATGAATATAAGGAGGAGTTTGAGTATCTCGTACAGACACTCATCCTCTCTGAGAGACGCAGTTACTAAGAGTCAGGAAACCTTTGAAACAGGGCTGTTATAGGAGATCAGGATATAATGTTGACCCAATTAAGAAACAGTTAAGGATCATACAAGAGTCAGATTAAGACTTAAGACCTGCCTGTAATGTATAGTGATATACGTAACAGGCAGGTTTTGCTTTATGCAGTTTTAAAAGAGGGTATAAAAGTGAAGGAATTATTGAAGAACAAAAAGAGAACTGTGGTTATCGCGGCAGCCATGGCACTGGTGCTGCTTGTCGGGGGAATATCGATATCCGCAAATGCGGCAACATCAGTCAGGTCTTATGTTGTTTCGAAGGGTGCGCTTAACAGTGTCCTTGAGATCAACGGCAGCGTTGAGACCGATGTGAGCAAGGATTATTATTCGATGATCGGATGCAGGGTAGGCAAGATCCATGTAAAGGAAGGCGATTATGTGAAGAAGGGAGACCTGATCATCTCGTATGATGAGACCGAACTTACAAGACTGGCATCAATCGCCGAGTATGATGCTTCGATCAATGCCGAGTCATATAACGATTCGGTTCAGACGGGGAATAAGGCGGCCGGACTTTATTATGGAGCCAAGAAGAACTTAAAGGACATAGACGCGACCATCATGGCACTCCAGGCGCAGGTCACACAGAAGGAATGCGAACTTTTGGAGAAAAGAGCGGCTTATGCCGATCAGGGAGCGAAACTTCAGGTATCGCTCATCGAGTGGTCGGATGAACCCGATTCGGAAGAATACGAGAATCTCCAGAAACTGATACAAACTAATGCATATGAGCAGCAGTATGCTCCGGAGATAGTGGATATGCAGGAGGAACTCAATGTTCTGAATACGCAGCTTGCGTATTACAAGGAGATGAAGTCGGAGAATACAAGTCAGAGGGCGGCAAGCGTGATGTCCGTACCGACTGAAGGAGGCAAGGCAAAATTAGAGGCGATCAAGGCTTCCAATGAAGTGGCAGACAATGCGAGAATCGAGAATTACAACGATGCCAAGAACGGTATCAGAGCCGAATATGACGGGATTGTGACGGCCATAGATGTTACTGAAGGCAGTGAGATAATGAGTAATGACAAGATGGCTACGCTTAAGTCGACTGCAGATATCGTGATCAAGTGCAATGTAAACAAATATGATATAGTTAATATCGAAGAGGGTCAGACAGCGACAGTAAATATCAAGAACAAGACATATACCGGAACAGTGTCAAGGATAGCACACATGGCCCGGGATTCAGGGCAGAGTACCGGTATCGATGTGGAGATAAGACTCGATGAGCCTGACAGCGACATAATCTTAGGCATCGAGGCCAAGGCTAAGGTGACCACAGCTGATCTGGCCGATGCGATAAGTGTTCCTCTTGCGGCACTTAATGAGGACGAGGACGGAGCGTATGTATTCGTATTAAGAGACGGTAAGGTATACAAGACCTTCGTTGAGACAGGCGTAAAGAATGATGATTCGGCGCAGATCCTTTCAGGTGTTTCTGAAGGCGAGACCGTTGTATGGAACGATACAACGATGCTCACTGACGGTATGAGTGTAAAGGTTGAGTAAAATGCAAACAGAGAAGAAAACGATATTAACAGCAAAGGACTTGTCCAAGACATTTTCAAACGGATCGGTCCAGCAGCATGTTTTGAAAAATCTGAATCTTTCGATATATAAGGGAGATTTTACGGTAATAATGGGTAACTCCGGTTCGGGCAAGAGTACACTTCTGTATGCACTGTCGGGAATGGACAGGCCGAGTATGGGAACGATCACATACTATACGGATATGACAGGCGTGTCATCTTCCGGAGGAGAGGTCGCCACTGAGGAGACGGAGATATCGACATTCAGCAATGATAAACTCGCAACTTTCAGAAGGGACCATGTGGGCTTCGTGTTCCAGCAAAACTATTTAAATGACAGCATGAGCGCACTTGACAATGTCATGGTCTGCGGCCTGCTTAAGGCAACCGACAGAAAAGCACTGGCGGAGAAGGCCAAGAGGCTTCTTCATAATGTGGAGATAGAAGAGCAGGATTACAGGAAATTTCCGACGCAGTTATCCGGCGGTCAGCAGCAGAGGATCGCTGTGGTGCGCGGTGTCATCAACAGCCCTGAGGTGCTCTATGCCGATGAACCTACGGGTGCTCTTAACTCACAGAACACGGAAAATGTACTGAACATTATGTCGGATCTGAATAACGAGGGGCAGAGTATAGTGATGGTCACGCATACGATCAAGGCGGCGGAAAGAGGCAACAGGATAATATACCTCGCAGACGGCGTGATATCTGATGAGATAGACTTAGGGCCGTACGTGGGCGACTATAAGGATGAGAGCAATCCTGATCTGGATAAGGCTAAGGAACGCCATGCCAGGCTCAAGGCATTCCTTCAGGATATGGGCTGGTAAGACCGGAGGGAAAAAGAGGAAGATAAAGTGTACAGATATTTCTTTATAGCAAAGAATAACATAAAAAAACAAAAGAGTGACATGATCACATTCTTTATATTGTCGGCACTTGCGTCGTTTTTCATATTCATAAGCGCATCCTTCATGAGCGGAGCCGGCAGGGTGGTCGACACATGTAAGGAGAAGATCAACGGAGCGGACATCTTCTTTATGCTGACCGATATTGATGCAGCGGTAGATAAGGTGGAAGAAGTCATCAAGGGCAATGTATACCTCAAGAACTGTGAGACTGAGAGGGCGGTAAGATGCAATTCCAAGTACAGACACAAGGGGGACAAGAACTGGGTCGATTACTCTTTCATTCTGTGCTGCTATGAGGATGAGAATAAGATACAGACCATGAGTGTTGACGCATCCGGTTACGGCGGCAACGACATAGTCCTTCCGGCTTCGTTCATGACTTCATTTAAGAAGGGTGATGTCATTGAACTGAAGATAGAGGATAATGTCTATGATCTTAAGGTCGTGGACTTCAACGAGGATAATCTGTTTTCGGGGCCGATGAACATAGGAGCGTATAAGTCTTATGTCTCGGAAGACGTAATGTCGGATGTGATATTTGAGAATCCGTCCGGTGCAGCCAAGTGGCAGTTTGTTAAGACGCAGCTTACCGATACGGCTAAGAAGAAAAATGTAAATGCCGAAAAGATAAGCGATGATATGGGCAATGAATTCTTAAACTGGTTTGACGGTTATCTTAAGGAGAATCCGGGTGTCGACATAAGCATCAATTTCTTCGATTCGGGGATGATGAAGACCGGTTCGATGATCCTGCCGCTTATGTTCGTGGCTCTTGTATTGCTCTTTGCGATCATAATGTTCATCATAGCCATCGTGATAATAGACTTCAGTGTCAAGAACTTCATCATGACCAATATGAAGAATACGGCGATCATGGAGGCCTCGGGATATACAGTCCGAGAGCTCGTCCTGATACTGCTGTGTCAGCTTATGATGATCGCGGGAACAGGAGCTGTAGTAGGTGTGGCAGCAGGGGCTGCAACAATAGACAAGGTGAGTGTTATCATGCTCATAACCCTGGGGCTTCCCTGGAACCAGCCCGTTAACATACCCGTAGCGCTCTTTGTGGTGATAGGGATGTGTGCCGTGATAGGACTTTTAACGATCATGCTTGGAAGACAGTACAGCAGGATCACCGTGCTTGATGCATTAAGAGGCGGGGTCAATACTCATAACTTCAAGAAGAACTTCTTTACCTTTGATAAGACATCTCTCCCGATCGCTGTGACACTGGCACTTAAGGAGACATTCGGAAGATTTAAGAGTCAGCTGGGCGTGATATTCATAATGATGATCCTTGCCATCGCCACGATAATAGGCTTCGGAATGGCGGATACATACGGAACGGATGAAGGATGTATCCAACTGTCCGGCATAGACATGTATGATGCTGATTTTGGCGGAAGTGAGGCTATGGCGGAGAGCGTACGTGGACTTAGTACGGTCAAGGATGTCAGGACTGAGCTGTGGATGAGCTTTAAGTTCTATAATAAGAATCTCGATCAGTCCATCACCACAAGAGGAATATCCGATACATCGACGATAAAAGGCGGATATGTGATCGAAGGGAGATGGCCGAAGAATCCCAATGAGGTCATGTTTGCGGCAAATGCGGCAAATAAGTTGGGTGTGAGTGTGGGCGATACGGTCACGGTCAAGACGGATAAGGTCGAAGAATCATATATAGTCTGCGGTATCAATCAGACATTTAACAATCTGGGTATGATGGGATATATGACAATGGATGCTATGAGCAAGATCACCAAGATACCCGAGAATCTCAGCGTGTGTGTAAACCTTAAGCCCGGTGCGACATTTGCGGATTTCGAGAGAGAGTTTAAGGATGTGTATCCGGAAGTGGAAGTGACCGATGTCAATGAGTCGGCTCATCAGACGGTGGGTATGATCACTGTAGGTGTGAAGGGCTTTGCTTTCTTTATCGCGGGTCTTACGATCCTTATCGTGGCATTCGTGGAATCGCTCATAGTCCGTACCAATATCAACAGACAGTGGCGAAACATGGGTGTGAGTAAGGCACTCGGCTTCACATCCGGGCAGCTTATAGGGCAGGTTATGCTGTCCAATATGCCTGCGATCCTCATCGGCATCATCATAGGACTCATACTCTCGCCTCATGCGGGTGCAGGCCTTATGGTATCTTCAATGTCGATATTCGGATTTAAGAAGGTCTCATTTACGATAAATGCGATATCATATGTATATACGGCTGTCATAATCATTGGAGTGGCACTTGCAACGTCGGCCTTTATGGGACGCCGAATCAAAACACTTGAGCCGGTGAAGATGATCACGGAAGAGTAATAAATGACCATATTGAACTAAAAAAAGGGTGCAACACTTGTCGTGTTGCCTCGATTATAGAAAGGCTGCTTGGATGTCCAAGCAGCCTCAGACTGTAGACAAAGTCCACGGCATGCGCCGTGAATTTTTTCGCAAAAGCGCCATAAACTCAGTATTCATCTGGGATTGCGGCACTTTTTATGGTATAATAGAAGTATCAAAGTTGGGGATGGGGATAGCCTTTATGATGACTTCTAATACCGAAAGAAAACTATGATAATACAAATAAGAATAGGCTTGTTCTTTATGATGTTTAATGGTATTATTTAAATGAAAAGGCGACTTTTCCCCTAGTCCCTGGGTTAGAGAGGATGTTCCTGTGAAGTGAGATCCGCGGTGCGATGCGGTGAACATGGAGGACTATAAAGGTGGTAACTTACCATAACGTACCTTAGCCTTACGGTGAAAGAAAGTTACTTTTTAAAAGATGCTCTGCATGGTTATATGCAGAGCATCTTTTGAGGTAAAGGATGGATCAGGTATATATAGCAGCAAAAGAATTTGAAAAACTGTTATTAATTCAATACAGGATCATATTATCTGCAGGTAAGAATAAGCCCACGGAACGAATACTACTCAATTTTGAGCAGGAAGATCTGTACCACATGCTTGGCTTACAGCATCTTAATGATATAGAGATCCCACATGATAAAAAATCTATTTTGGGAATGATAATTGCAGGGAAGATAGATGACAATTATCTTGCCAAGAGTAATTTGTATAATAATTCAAAAAATGAATACCGGATCAGTGACAGGATAGTAATGTTGTCTGAAATAGAGAAATTGCTGGATTCTGAGGATACACAGTTTTATATATATCGGTTGCAACATCTAAACAAGACTGTAATAAAAGCTGATTATTTGATAGTATGTAAGCGAAAGGATAACGAGGCGTATATATTTATCAGAAAACGTAAGGAAAATGATTACTATGGTATAGTATCTTGTTTTCCGAAATCAGATACTGTTTATTGGGGTGGGAAAAGATATCTTATGTTAAAAGAGAAAGTAGTTGCTACATTATCAACAGAATTATTTAGACACCCCGGTTTTATTGAAAGATGGTAGTGACGGAGGACTATCTATGCACTACAACTGCCTGATCGTTGATGATGAGAACGAGCTTGCCAAGATGACTGCAGAATACTTTAGGATGTTCGATGTGACTACCGAGTATGTCTGCAGTGCCAAAGATTGTTACAAGTTCTTTGAAGATAATACTGCGGACCTGGTGCTCCTTGATATCAATTTAGGAGACGGGTCCGGTTTTGATGTATGCAAGAAACTGCGTGATAAGATGCAGCTTCCTATCCTTTTCATAAGCGCAAGACAGAGTGATGATGATGTTCTGATCGCTCTGTCTATAGGCGGAGACGATTATGTCAAGAAGCCGTACAGTCTGTCGGTACTATTAGCCAAAGTCAAGGTAAATCTCAAGCGTGTGGAACAATTGAATAATGTCAGGGCAGACAGCGGCAACGGCAGTTTTGGGAGGCCGGAGAGCGAACCGGATGCCGGTACAGATACGGTTTGTAACACACCGGGATTTCTCATGGATGCGCCTACGATGTCTGTCGTGATAGGAGATAAGCGTATAGAACTAAAGGCCAAGGAATATGCGCTCCTTGACTGCCTGTATAAGCATCATGACACTATTGTCAGCAAGGAAGTGCTTTTTGATGAAGTCTGGGGAGATGCTTTCTTCTCGGACAGTACACTTAACGTACACATAAGGAAGATCAGAGAAAAGATAGAGGATGATCCGAATGAACCTAAGTACATAAGGACAGTATGGGGAACAGGATATATCCTTAAGATAGACAGTAAAGCCGACTGACGGACAGTTCGCCCGGGACGGAACATATTGAATGAAACAGATAAGACAGTTGCTCATATTTTTTATATTGGTGATGCTCATCGGCCTCGTGACATTCTTAAGCGTGACTAAGAAGACAACGTTCGGCGGGCGTGACATACTGCACTACAATGACATGCTCTACGGTGTGGAAGCCGAGCTTGAGCAGGGGGTTGATCCGGAGGAGATTGAGGAAAAGTACGGCTGCATAATAGTTATGTCCAAGGAGATCGATGCACCGCGGCTTACTCCCCTCTACAGCAGTGGAGCACTCGTGCTGGATCTCACGGTAAACGGAGAATACGTGGGAAAAGTCGCTTGGAACGATATGGAGGAGAACTATCATGATACCGCCCGTGGATTCCTTAAGGCTGCGCTCATACTGTGGGGCGTGATCCTAGCCGGAGGGTTGCTGCTGATCCTGTATATGTATATAAGTTTTGTTCGTCCGGTGGGGCAACTTAAGGGCTTTACGGAAGATATAGCCAAGGGCAATCTGGACAGGCCGCTTCCGATACCCCACAATCCGCTTTTTCATGAACTGGCGGAGGGCTTCGACCTTATGAGGGAAGAGCTTAAGACTTCGATCGACAGGGAGAGACAGGCGGAGATCACAAGGAAAGAACAGATACAGGGACTGTCGCATGATATCAAAACTCCCGTTGCAGTCATTAGGGCGGCGTGTGAGGTACTGACCACCAAATACACGAGGAAACTTGAAGGGCTTGATAAATTCGCCGGGACGAATGACGGAGCGGACAGCAAGATGGCGACCGCTCTAAGGGAGGAATACGGTGATATGCTCGAGAAGGTTGCATCGATATCGGGTAAGGCGGAGAGTATCAGCAACA